>NZ_CP147251.1:2292500-2592500 GCF_017426705.2 Enterococcus sp. DIV2402
AGTATTAGCAGAAGCTGGTATTGGCGCTAGTCTTCAACATTACAATCCAGTAATTGATGAAGCTGTTGCAAAAGAATGGAACATTCCTGCTAACTGGAAATTACGTTCTCAATTAGTATTCGGTTCAAAAGAAGCTGAAGCTGGTGAAAAAGAATATTTAGCTGACGAAGAACGTTTCCGCGTTTTTAAATAATAATAAAAAGAGCTAGTGGTGATAGACCGCTAGCTCTTTTCATCTTGCGTAATAACGTCAATAGGTGTCCCCTCTTTTAAATTCTTCTTTAAAAAATTCGCAATTTCTTCGATTGAAGCACTAAATTTCATTAAAGGTCCTCGTAATCCTCGCTTAAAAAAATTAATCCGTACCACTTTTTCTTTAGTATCTTGAAATAAAACAACTCGATCAATTTCTGTAAATTTAATTCCTCGATTATCTAGTGAGTGAGTAACAAAACGATCTTCTGTCATTCCGCGTCCATTAATCAAATAACTCAAAATCAATAAAGCAGCAAATAACCCTCTAATTTTTTCGTCAAGTGTTTCTGCAAAAAATTGCGAAACAGCAATAAATCCTGCAACTGCTAATGGTGCCACAATTGAAAATATGGACTTACGCTTTGCTACAAATACTAATTCTTTTTTCAATAAAAATAAATAAGCATATAATATTATGGTAAAAGCACCAAATAATCCTGTAAATATATCCATTATATTCTCCTAGTCTTTTCTTTTAGTTTAACAGAGGTTAAGAAACTCTACCAAATGAATTTCCTTAATTTTAGCAAATAATTTTCTATTTTAACAAAACTTCGCTAAAATAAAGAAAACAAAGAAAATGAGGTGGCATTATGAATAAAATTATTCAACAGTTTCAAAGATATGCCTTATTACGTAGCGTGCTTTATATTTTAACGGGTGGATTCGCCATTATGTATCCAAAGCAATTCACTCAAGGCATCATTTATTTAGTCGCGGGTTATATCGCAATTTTAGGAATAAGTAATCTTTGGAATGCCTATCAAGAAAAACGACGTTCAGGATATGTTGGTTTTGAGATGATTGTTGGCGTGTTGTTTTTAGTAGCCGCAGCAGCTGTATTGGCTCTTGCTAAACCAATTTTTACCATTCTGACTGTTTTCTTAGGAATTTTGATAGTTCTAAACGGTCTTTTACGAATTGTTCAAGGATTTAATTTGAAAAGTCTAAACCAAGGTTACTGGCCATGGCTCTTATATGGTGCATTGTTAGTCGTGGGTGGATTATTATTAATGTTTAATGCAGTTGCTAGCATTATGACTCTTTTTGGCAGCCTGTTAATTTTTATGGGTATCTCCGAAATTATTGGTTATATCCAGATCAAACGGAACCTATCTTAAAAACAACATTGAAATAATGTGGAAATTTTCTAATAAATATAGTATATTTAGCTTACATCATAAACACAGGAGGTTATTTCATGAAAAAAATTTATCAAGAACAATCACATCCTAATGATGTCCCTGTGATTTTTTCTTATGATGCTGCTGGCCAAATCACTGGTAAACTTTCAGTGAATGAATGGAAAAAGCAAAAACAACAGGCAAAATTACTTGAAGAATTAGAAATTAAACTATATCGTGAAGCTATTACGTATTATAGCAATAATGAGCTAGAAAAAGCTGAAGATTTATTGCTGTATTTAATTGCTTGTACAGATTACACTCATTATGAATACGTTGAACGATTAGCTAATATTTACCGTAAGCAACAACGCTTTACTAAAGAAAAAGATTTGTTAATTATTACGCGTAAAAATATTGGTTCTGTTGAATTTTCTGAAGGTATTGTTCGACGAATCAATAAACGTATGAAAAAATTAGATGAAACTTCTTTCTCTGGATTACCTATTTTTAACTAAACGAGAAACACATATCTCTATGGTATGTGTTTTTTTACGCTTTTTTTAAAAAAATACCTTATTTGTTTATTAAAGAAAGCGTTTTATGTTAAGATTTAAGTAACATATTTACATGCCACATTTTAGGAGGGAGACGATGAAGAAAAAAGTAACTGGTGGCTTTTCATTAAGCCCCCCATTAAAAGCATTGAAAAAGAAATTAGAAATCCATCAACAAACTGTTTCTGTCTTTGAACCCAATATGGTTTTTATACCTCTATCTCAACATATTGGTGCACCTGCTCAACCAATTGTTAACCCTGGTGATTACGTTAAACAAGGGCAAGTCATTGGTGAATCTGATGCGTTTGTATCTGCAAAGGTTCATGCTAGTGTATCTGGTAAAGTCTTAGATATTACCGAATGGCCGAATCAAAATAATCAGACCACGCAAACCATTGTCATTGAAAATGATTTTAACTATGACAATGATTTCCTTTCAACCCCTTTTTCTTGGGAAGAAGCTTCGAATGATTTAATTAAGAAAAAAATTCAACAAGCTGGCATCGCAGGTAAAGGCGGTGCAACGTTCCCAACACATGTCAAATTTGCAATCGATGATACCAAAAAAATTGATACATTAATTTTAAATGGTGCAGAATGTGAGCCCTTTTTAAGTAGCGATGCTTTATTAATGGAACAAGCTGCTTCAAAAATTATTGAAGGTGCTCTAATTGCCCGTAAATTACTTCATGATCCTTTAATTATTATTGGAATTGAAGACGATAAACCTCTTGCTATTGCTGCTATGAAAAAAACAACCACCTCTTATCCTTTTATTCAAGTCAAAGTATTACCAACTGTTTATCCAACAGGAGGAGAAAAACAATTAGTCGAAGTTCTTTTAGACAGAGAAGTCCCTTTAGGAAAATTAACTGCTGACATTGGCGTCGTCTTAATGAACGTTGCCACTAGCTTTGCACTATATGAGGCAGTTTGCTGGAATAAACCGTTAATTAACCGCTACACTACGGTGACTGGAGACGTTCAACAGCCACAGGTTATTCAAAGTCCAATTGGCACCTTAGCTGGTGAATTAATTGATTTTGCAGGTGGCTTCCAAGGCGCACCTAGTAAAGTTATTCTAGGTGGACCAATGATGGGTAGAACAGTGACTACTTTACGCGTGCCAACAACCAAGGGGAGCAACGGAATTTTGGTTTTTAATGAAGACAATGACTGGTTATTCACTGAAAACCCTTGTATTCGTTGTAACAAATGCGTGGAGGCTTGTCCGATGCGCCTGATGCCTTTGAGTATTGATCAATATTTTAGAGCCGGTGACTATGACAAATGTGATGAATTATTAGCAGAAGCCTGCATCAGTTGTGGCGCCTGTACGTTTGTTTGTCCTGCTAGACGTAACTTGGCGGCTACTATTACTGAAGCAAAAAATAAAGTTAGCGCCTTGAAAAAGGAGGCGTTGCAAAATGCCTGATTATTATCAAGAATCTGAAAGTGAAAAGCTTTTTCAACAAACATCAAAATTTCCAAAAACCCAACCAAATCCGCATATCCGCGGAAATCAAGAAACTCAAACTATCATGTTAATGGTTATTTTAGCTCTATTGCCCGCTATCTTGTTCTCTGGATATCTTTTTGGTTGGACTGTCTATTTAAATTATTTACTCGCCATGTTGACAGGTATTTGTGTCGAATTTCTTTGGTTTAAATGGATTAAGCGTAGGTATCAATGGGATTATAGTGCCGTTTTAACAGCTTTATTACTCGGAATGAATTTGCCCCCTTCTGCTCCATGGTATTTTCCAATCATTGGCACGACTTTTGCCATTATCGTTATTAAAGAATTTTTTGGAGGATTAGGGTACAACTTTATCAACCCAGCATTAGGAGGACGAGCTTTTTTAGTGGCTCTTTTCTATCAACAAATGTTCACAATTAGTTGGCCTGATCCGCCGTTTAATAAACTTTCACCACAACCATTCGATCCCACAATTGATACCTTGTCAGGAGCAACTCCTTTAGCCGTTATGCGAGCTGGGGAAACACTTTCTTTAGACGAGCTAAATGCAGCCTTCTTTGGTTTTATCGGAGGCCGCGCAGGAGAAACAAGTGCATTTCTTCTTTTATTAGGTGGCATTTTTCTAATATACAAAAAAATTATTGGTTTTCACATTCCATCGATTGTTTTAGGGACGATTGGACTTGGCGCATTTATTTTAGGACCTACTGGTTTATTTACTGGTTCTTGGCAAAATATCATCGGACATATCATCAGTGGTGGCGCCATTTTAGGAGCGTTTTTTATGGCAACCGACTATGCTTCGACCCCATCAACCAAAATGGGCGAAATAATCTTTGCTTTTGGCGTAGGTCTCCTAGTAGTTGTTTTCAGATTCTTTGGATTGACGAATGAAGGCGTCAGTTATGGTATCTTAATTATGAACTGTTTTACGCCAGCAATTGATCGCCTACTGCGTTTACGTGTATTAGGTGAAGGAAAACAAAGTCCCTTTAATTTAAAAATAAATGCGTAAGGAGGGTTGTTAGATGATTATTGCTAACCGTTTAGTTTTTTTTCTTGCAGTGTTAATCACTTTTTATGTTTGTGAAAAATATCCATCAACTATGCAAAAGAAACAGCCTCTTATTATTAAGCGTATCCTTTACGTCGCAAGTTTAATTAGTTTCAGCTATATAATTAGTGGTATTCTTTTTGAGACCTTCATTCCTTATATACACTATGGTAATACACCAATTACACAGTCAATTACTGTCGCAAGCTTTAGTTTAATCATCACCTATCTAAGCTTTTTTGCCCCTAAACATCAAAAATTTTTGAATACTGAGTTAAAGAAAATGATGATTGTTGTGCAACTATTATTATCCCTTTCAACCTTTACACTCATCGATCCACACTATTTAATTAAGGAAGTCATTATTTACGGCTGTATGTATTTGTTTTTTGTTGTTTGTTTTGCAGGTGTTAAAGATCGAATGAGTATTGCGCCTATTCCGGAATTTATTAAAGGATTACCGCTTGATTTGTTGACCCTCTTTTTATTTTTATTAAGTTTTTCATTCCTAAATGGAGTCTTTTTCGATCAACTATTTTAAAAAAAAGGAACGTCAATAGCTGACGTTCCTTTTCGTTTATTTTATAAATGCACGTACGATATAAAAAATTCCAGTTAACATTAAGTAGAAACCTACTAAAAATGATAAAGTTAGCATTGAAACAATTGGATCAAAAAATAAAGAAATTCCAATAAAAATTCCAATAA
This sequence comes from Enterococcus sp. DIV2402, assembly GCF_017426705.2. Taxonomy (NCBI): domain Bacteria; kingdom Bacillati; phylum Bacillota; class Bacilli; order Lactobacillales; family Enterococcaceae; genus Enterococcus; species Candidatus Enterococcus lowellii. The sequence continues at coordinate 2,297,682 of NZ_CP147251.1, forward strand.
TATTTAAAATCAGAGAAAACCAATAATAAGCCGTACTTACTAAACGCACTTCATTTAATGTGACTAAATTACGTATCGAATCAATCACAAACCATAACGCAAAGACGTAAGCAAGAGCCATTACTCCTACATACAGGTTAAACATTAAAACAATTCCCAAAATCACCTCTAAAATTCCTAAAGTTAATAAAGCTGTTGCTTTAAACCCTGTGAATTGTTTTACTCTGTTGCGGATAAAAATGCTAGTAAGACCATTAATAATTGCTGTAATAGCTAAATAAATAACAAGTGCTTTTAGGCTACTACCTGGGTTTTGGAAAGCCATTAATGAGACAACAACAAATATAATCCCTAAAATTAAGCTACTCCAATCAAAACGTTTTTCTTCATACATCATGCTTCGCTCCTTAAAATTAATAGTTAAAAAGAAGAATCTCTCTCCTTTTCTATCCTACTATTTTTTTGTTTTTTTGGTCAAAGCTTATCCAAAGAAGTTAAAATGCTATAAGATTTTAATTCGCTTTTCTAATAATAAGGTAGTTTAAAAAAAACGATTAATCACTGGAAATGTCCATTTTTTGGTAAATGTTTGCGGTACATACTGGGTTTCATAGCTTCCTTCTTGATTTTCCGCATATAAGGTTTGACTTGCTAGATAATGGCTGACGGTTCCTTGATAAATTAATTGAGGGTTTAAAGAAGCAACTAAATCATCTGGTGTAACGAGATAAATTGGTTTATGAAATTCTACCCTGCCACTCTCTTGTAAAATATAGGCTAAAAATTGTGAACAAAAAAGGCGTTCTCGCGTTCCCACTCTTGACGTAACGCAATTCCTATTAAACCTATAAAATTATAACGATAATCAGTTCGGTTTAGTTCAAATTCCGTGATCTTTTCTTGCATCCGTTCAAAGTGTTCTTCAGACATTTCTAAATGATACACCTGACAACGGGAACGTAAGAAAAAATCCTGATATAAATTTTCCTTAACAAAACCACCCTTAAATGGATTATTAACTTTTTCACGACCAAAACTGTAAACATTATCTAATTGTTTATCTAAAGCAATAGATGAATGATTGTAATTTTTTCTAGTAAATATTTTAATGCAGTTAGTCAATACTGTTCCAGTATCTGTTAATACAATATATACACTTTTCATTTCGTTTCTCCTTCTCAACAAAAAAAGGCTTGTGCCCTTCTGCACTTCATTATAGCACATAAAAACAGCTTTTCTCATACTTTTCTCATAAGACTAAAGACTGATTTTAAAGAAAAAAGAGACTGTGACATCAGCCTCTTTCATAGTATCTATAGATGACTCTGCAATCCCGTAGGTTCTCGGCGTAAATCCATCGTCACTCAGTTGATATAGTTCAGATATTTTTTACTTGTGTCATTCCTCTTTTGAAAGGTTTATTCAATTTCCATGCCAAGGACTTTATTAATTCTTTCTCATTTTCAGTGATTTTTTCATTGCTATAAATCGATTGTTCATAATGAGAAGTTAATAATACGAATTCACCATTTAAGCTTGAGAATGCTTCTTCGGCTTGTTCTGCATATTGTTGCAATGGTTGTTCTTTAGGACGTGGAAGTTGTCTCTCTAATTTAGCTAATAGTAATGGGTACGTTTTTAAAAGCGGTTGCTTACTTATCCTCAATAATAATAAGATAAGTACATAAAAATGCCAATACCAAATCGTAATCAACACGATAGCTAACAATAACCATTTTAGCCAATTCCAAATCGGTCCAAAACGAAATGCTTGGTTATTTTGTTCAGCTTCGACAGACTCTACAGTCGTTTCTTGTTCGCTACTTGTAGAAATGCTTGTTGAAGACTCACTTGTTTCTATACTTTCTGAACTCGTCGTTTCAGTTGTTTCTACCAATTCTTCTGTCAAAGGCTGACTAAAAGAAGGCGTGGGTTCAAATGGTAACCAGCCATAACCTTCGAAATACACTTCTACCCAAGAATGAGCATCTTGATTTCGAACAGTATAGGTCTGGTAAGTTTCATTGGTTTCTGTTACGGTTCCTGGAGCGAATCCTTTCACCCAACGAGTAGGAATTCCCACGCTTCTCAGTAAAACAGACATTGCTGTTGAAAAGTTATCACAATAACCAACTTGCGAGTCAAATAAGAAATGATCCACATAATCTTGATTTTCTGGTGGGACCTTTGCATCTAATTTTGAATATCGGAAGTCAGACGAGGTTTTTAAATACTCTTGAACAGCCATTACTTTGTCAAACATCGTTTCTTGATTAGCAACCAACTCATTCGCTAAATCACGAACTCTTTGGGGTAACTGTTCGGGTAATTGCAAATAGTCAATCGTATTCGTTGGTAAACTTATGGAAACTTCAGATAACTCTGCTGCAGAGTAATTTAAATCTTGCCAATCAATACGTACACTGTTACCTAATAAATCGACACGATCACTTTCCTCATACAGATAAAAAGTTGTTTGCCCTGAAGTTAATTGAATTTGTTTTTCTCCATAAGGTAACGGCAAATATTGATTATTATTACGATTCTGAAAAGTTAGATTAATCGTTTCATTTTCAGCCAATTCTCCTTGATAATCACGTGCCGAGACGGCTATTTCGGAAGCATATAATAAACTTTGACGAGTTACGTTTTCTTCAGATGGCTCCCAGCCTTTTCCTGTATAGATATTTTTACTATCTACTCGCCAATAATGTGCCTGCTGTTGATCTGCTTCAAATAAAATCGTTCGATCATCTAGTAAGGGACCGCCTAATGACGTGTCATCTTCACTAAAGCCAGTCCGTGATAAACCATTTCCCGGACCATTTCCTTGTCCATTTTGTTCAAAATAACGATAAAATCCTTGCTCATTCAATTGATTTCTAATGGAAGAACTCACTTCTAGCAAACGATTCTCTAATTGAGTTTTAGGAAGCGTTACAGCACTCAAAAATAGAAGACCAATCACCATTGTTCCAAGAATGATTGCTTGACGGTCTTTTAAATAAACAACAAGCCGAAAGAATAATGCGTTACATAAAACGAACAAAATAACTAGACTTAAATCTAAATGATTGTAGATAACTAAGAGTAATAAATACCCTACGACAATTAGCGTACTCAAATAAATACGCATATACTCAATTTGCAATTCAATTAGTAAAATCATCAATAATAAAATGATGGTTAATGCAATGGCTGGTGGAATAAAAGAAATTTCACCGCTAGAAAATCCCAAATAATTTTCTTTTAAGGTTTGTACAAAAAGGCTAACCCATTCTTTAGAAAAAGTCTGTCCAAGTGGCATAAAAAGATATGCTGCACCACTTCCAGCTAGACAATACACAGGAAACTTTAACCAACGATAAGGAATAATTCCCGCAATCAAACAAAACAGTCCTACTATCATGCCCGCTAATGGATAATTACCTAAGCGATAAATCGATAAGAACTGAATAAAAAAAAGAAAAAAAGTAATAAATGTTAGCAACATGGGGACCAGTTTTTCTTTTAGCTGCTGAATCATAAGGCCACCTCAATTCCTAACGTTTTCATTAACTCTTTATAAGTATAGACAGTAACTTGATTATCTTGTTGCAAGGAAGCAATTTGTTGTTCTAAATCCTCAGAATATTTGGGTGTAAAAAGAAAAATTCTCTTTTGATGAAAATCTGGCAAAGATTGAGATGCTTTTAACGGCTGAATCAGTGCATATTGCCTTAAGTCATTTTCAGCAAAAGCATCTGATTTTTTTCCTAACAATACGGCTGGTATTTGAGGAAATTGTCGCTGCAAGGAATAGAATACACTCAACATCTCTTCAAAATAAAAACTATCTTGTCCATAAAAGATAAAAATCCATTCAGAAGTTTGAAATTGTTGGTATTCTCGATAAATTAATTCCTGTTGACGGCTTGATGCCTTCCAATCAATTTGTTTCAAAGCATCTCCTGCTCTATAAGGACGATAATTTTTCACCGTAAAACTTGGTTCACCATAAGAACTCCGTTGCAATATCTGTTGGAAATAAGAAATGGCTGTTTCGGCTGAATTTGAAAACTCTGGTAACACAAAACTTGTCATGTTCAATTCGAGAGTTTTCTTTTTTTGAAACCAACCAAAAAAATCTCGACTGATTACTTGAACAGGCAGTTTTTGATAATATCCTCGTTGTTCAGGTGACCAACTAACCTGCACGTTTTTTTGAGTATTAAAAAAATAAAAGAAAATAGACTGTTTAAAAAAGACACTAGATATTTCGGTTTGAAATAAAATTAATGGATATTGTCTTCGTTTGGTGATTTCTAACGTAAGTTCTGCCTGTTCTCCTAGATGTATCATAAGTTGTTCACTAGTAGTTAATTGTAACCTTCGTAAAGAGCCTAATATGCTTATCAATTCAATAAGGATAAGTAAGCTAGCAAATAACAACAAAGTCCAGCCCGTTTCATTGGTAAAAATCAACGCATAAATCACAATGAAAAAATAAGCCAAACTTAACATCAACGCATTACCCCAGTTTTTGATTTGTTTCATTCACTCACCTCCGAATAGGTACCGGAACACGTTCAATAATTTGCTGTAATATCGCGATTCTTTCTTCTTCACTGTTTCGATTTTTTAATTGAATGCGATGACCAAAAACAGCTGGTAAAATCTTTTGCAAGTCTTCAGGAATGACATATTGCCGGCCTTCCGTTAAGGCATATGCTTTCGCTCCACGAATAAAAGCGACACTTCCTCGCGGGCTAACTCCTAATGTCACACCTTGATGATTACGACTCGCTTGAATTAATTGCAACGCATATTTTGCAACATTTTCTTGAATGAAAACAGTATCGACTAATGCTTTCAAGTCATCCACTTCTTGTTCTGTCAAAATACGACGGATATTCGGCTCTTGCTGTTTACCAGTCATTAAAGTTAACTCATCTTGAAAAGACGGATAACCTATTTTTAAACGAAATAAAAAGCGATCAAGTTGCGCTTCGGGTAATGGATAAGTTCCCTCATATTCAATCGGATTTTGAGTCGCTAAAACAAAAAAATGGGGCGACAAAGTATACGTTTGATTATCAATGGTCACTTTTCCTTCTGACATTGCTTCTAATAAAGCGGCTTGTGTACGTGGACTGGTGCGATTAATTTCATCAGCTAACAAAACTGTAGTAAAAATAGGGCCTTGGCGAAACTCAAACTGATTGGTTTGGCTATTAAAAATAGAGACCCCTAAAATATCACTGGGAAATAAATCAGGAGTAAATTGAATTCGAGAAAATTTCCCATGAATAGCCTGAGCTAAGGTTTTAATCATTAATGTTTTTCCTACTCCTGGAATATCTTCAAATAAAACATGTCCACCAGCTAATAAAGAAGCGATGGTTAACTGGATAACTTCTCGTTTCCCTAAGATAACCTTTTCAACCTCGGCAATTAATTCAGGTATTTTTTTCGTTAATTCTTCGCTCATCTTCTTCCTCCTTTTAACTAAACTTAATGATTTCTGAATTTTCTTGCTATTTTTTATAAAAAATGAGAGAAAAATCAGGACGATTTCTCTCTCGTTTTTTTACAAACCGATTTCGCTGCGTACAATATCCGCAATCTTATCGACATAATAATTTACTTTTTCATCTGTTGGCGCTTCAGCCATGACACGCAATAATGGTTCTGTTCCTGAAGGTCGAACCAAAATACGACCTTCGCCATTCATTTCTGCTTCGGCTTCATCAATGACTGCTTTGATTGCAGGGACGTCCATCGCACCATTTTTATTTGAGACACGAATATTCACTAATTTTTGTGGATAAATGGTGACTTCATCAGCTAATTCTGATAGTTTTTTGCCTGTTTGTTTCATGATACTCAATAATTGAATCCCAGATAACATCCCGTCACCTGTCGTATTAAAGTCCAAGAAGACCATATGTCCAGATTGTTCGCCACCGAAATTGTAATCATTTTTACGCATTTCTTCAACAACATAACGATCTCCAACTTGTGTAATGACATCTTTTAAGCCGATTTCTTCGACTGCTTTATGGAAACCTAAGTTACTCATGACAGTTGTGACAATCGTGTCTTGTTTCAATCGTTTTTGTTGTGCCAAATATTTCGCACAAATATACATGATTTTATCTCCGTCTACGATTTGTCCACGTTCATCTACTGCAATGATGCGATCACCGTCACCGTCAAATGCTAAACCAGCATCTGCGCCTTTTTCAACAACAAATTCTGCTAGTTTCTCTGGATGCGTAGAGCCAACGCCATCATTGATATTTAATCCATTTGGTGATGTGCCCATTGTATAGAAATCTGTTTCTAAATCAGCGAACAAACGGTTGACAGAAGTTGCCGTTGCTCCGTTAGCCGCATCGATACAAACAGTTAAGCCAGATAAATCGCCACTAATTGTTTGTTGCAAAAATTGTGAATATTTCAATAAGCCTTCTGGAAATTCTTCTACCGTTCCTAAGCCTTCTGCTGAAGGACGTGGTAAAGTGTCTTCCGCTGCATCTAACAACGCTTCAATTTCCGCTTCTTGTTCATCGACTAATTTAAACCCGTCATTTCCAAAGAATTTAATCCCATTGTCTTGTGCTGGATTGTGGGAAGCTGAAATCATAACTCCGGCACTAGCTTTTTGAATACGAGTTAAATACGCTACGCCTGGTGTTGAAATAACTCCCAATTGGAATACTTCAATCCCAACTGACAAGAGTCCTGCCACTAAAGCACTCTCTAATAGTTGTCCAGAAATACGCGTGTCACGTCCTACAAGAACACGAGGACGTTGATCACCTGTTTCGTGTTGACTTAATACATAACCGCCACAACGTCCTAATTTAAATGCTAACTCTGGTGTTAATTCTTTATTGGCTTCGCCGCGAACACCATCCGTACCAAAATATTTTCCCATAATTATTGTTCCTCTCCCATTGTCTCTTGTTCTTCAATTACTGAAGATGATTCTCGAGTACTTTCTTCTATTGTTTCTTCACTAAAATTTGAAGTCATTTCCGGTTCGTTTGAAGAAATTATTGCTTCAGTAGATGGCACTGATTCATCAGAAGTTTGCGGTACAGACTGTTCCACTTCTGTAGTTTCTTCTTGGCTATCTTCAGTTTCTGTAGTGACACTCGATGAATTTGTTGAACTACTTTCTTCTGTAAATACCGGTGAGATTTCTACCGTCACTTGTTTCGGTGTTGCTACAACGCCTTCTTCAGTTGGAATAGTCACTACTTTCTTTGTACTTTTTTCCACATCAGATACATCTACAGGAACACCAATACTTTCAATTGTATCTAACAGCTCTTGTGATCCAGAAATTATTGCTTGTGTAGGGTTTACTAAAAAATCAAAATGTGAAATGCCTGTTGGTGGCGTTCCTTGTTGGGCAGCATATAAACTAACCGATTTTTCTGGCACAGACACTTGTAAACTAACATCTACTGTTTGAGGGTTAATCTCTGTTTGTAAAATTTCACCATTCTTATCTACAGCATAAACTGCCGCTTGAATAGTTTGATTATTCGTTGCATCTTCTAACGCATCTACATCAGCTACAATTTTGGCAATATCTTTCAGTGTTTGTTCACCCGTCGTTACAGTTACTTCACTTGGCTCAGAAACTATTTTATCTAATTGAAAGCCATCTTGCAAATTTTCTTCTGAATAATTGATTTCAACAGGAAATTTTTTCGTGACTTTCTTTTCGATTGTGACTGTAAAAATTCTAGATTCAATTTTACCTGTCACACTATTACTCATATCTTGGATTTCCAATAAGACATCATGTGTTCCAACATCTAAATCTGTTAAGTCAGCTACTACGCGAAAATTTCGTGTATCATCGTTTTTTTCAGCATTGAGTTGTACGCGATTCACACTAGACAGTTTCACATCGACAGTTGGCTGATATCCTTGAATAAAATATTTGTCTGAATCATAGATTGTTTGGATTGGTACATCAGTCACCGTCTCTTCATAAGCGCTAGGTGTAATTAAACTGCTTTGAAGGCTCGATCCATTAGCATTAAAAAATAATACTAAGCTAAACAACAAAGCTAACAACCCATACATGATGTTGCTTTTTCTCTGCTTAGTAAACATCACTTGCCTCCTTTATTCAATCTGTTCAATTCATCTAAAATTGTCTGAAAAATATTTTTCTTTTCTTTTGGTTTTTCTTCCAAAATAAAAGCTTCATTTAACATTTTCAAATAGTCTTCTTGACTTAAATCTGAATATAGTCGGTTATTCAAAGTAATACTCACATTTCCAGTCTCTTCCGAAACAATAATTGTTAACGCATCACTGACTTCAGAAACACCCAATGCTGCTCGATGTCTTGTACCAAATTCTTTTGGCAATAATACACTGTCTGACAGTGGCAAATACGCACATGAAACAGAAATTTTCCCATCACGTATAATGACCGCCCCATCATGCAGAGGTGTATTCGGGATAAAAATATTTATCAATAATTCACCTGTAATATCTGCATCTAACGGAATTCCCGTTTCGATATATTCTTCTAATCCTGTATTCCGTTCAATCGTAATTAATGCCCCAATTTTTCGTTTTGACATATACTGAATTGCTTTATCAAAAGCTTTAATCATCTCTTCATCTTTATTGCTTTCATTTTTTGAAGGTGTAAAGAAAGTCGTCCGACCTAAATGTTCCAATCCTCGTCGAATTTCTGGTTGAAAAATAACAATTGCCGCAATCACTCCATAAGTGATTACTTGATCCATCAACCACGACAACGTGTGTAATCCAATCAATTCAGCTAAGAACCGAATTGCGATAAACATCGCTACTCCTTTAAATAATTGAATAGCTTTCGTCCCACGCACCAGTTGGATTAATTTATATACAATATACCAAACAACAATAATGTCTAATACATTTATTAAAAAAGGTAATGAAAATACATCAATAGATAACAATTGTCTCCAATATTCTAAGTTAAATAATTCGCCAATATTAAGTTTCATACTAACAGCCTTCCTTTATTCTAAGACTCGTTCTTCTATTAGTATAGCATAGGTTTTTTTCTGGTGGCGACAAAAAAAGCTCTTCTTTGAAAATTTTTGAAAACTTTCCGAGTAAATTCAAAACAGACGACTTTTCAATCACACAAAAATTCGTTACACTATACTTCAAAGGGAGGAATTTCCATGGATATTTCAGTGATTAAAACGAATAAAACCAACAAAGACAATGGTATTTTTATTGGTGATTTGGCACCTAAACAATTATTAGAATTTATTAATGTTCGTTGCCCGTATTGTAAAAAATGGTTTGAAGAATCTCGTGAACTTTTAAATGAAGCAGTGAATGCCAACAAAATACAACGGATTATTAAATTAATCGACCGACCAAAAGAATCACTTCAACGAGGAAATGTGATGCATCGTTTCGTAACAACAGACCATGCGCAACAAACGCTGGCAGATTTAACGAAAATTTTTGCTACCCAAGCACAATGGGGAAATTTATCTTTAGAAGAAGTTGCTGAATTTGCTAAAAATGAGCTTCATTTATCCGAACATAATCATTTAGAATATGCTCAAAAATTAGTTGAAGAAACAGAACAAGCAACGATCAAATTTGTTCCTACAATTGTTATCGGCGACCATATTTTTGATGAAAATATTGATCAAGAGACCTTAACAGGTTATATCGATTAAATAGTTTAACTAACTGAAACGCCCCTCAAAATTAACTTTTGAGGGGCGTTTCAAAGCTACTTCATTCTTTTAATTTGTATCCTCACGTAAGCGATCCGCAAATTCATTAATTTTACGAATCCGATGATTAATGCCAGATTTAGAAATCACACCTGAAGGAATCATCTCACCTAATTCTTTAAGGCTCACTTCAGGGTGTTCCAAACGTAGTTCAGCAATTTCTTGCAATTTTTCCGGTAACGATTGTAATCCAACACGATCCTCAATATATTGAATATTTTCGATTTGTTTTGATGCCGCATCAATAGTTTTGTTCATATTTGCTGTCTCACAATTCACTAACCGATTGACTGAATTACGCATATCTCTAACAATACGAACATCTTCAAATTTTAGCATCGAATTTGTAGCACCAATTAATGTTAAGAAATCAGCAATATGTTCGGCTCCTTTCAGATACGAAATATATCCATTACGTCTTTCTAGCGTACGTGCATTTAAACCATAATAATTTAACATACTACAAATATCTTGATTGTGTTCTTCATAAATCGAATAAATCTCTAAATGGTAACGACTTGTCTCTGGATTATTAATAGAACCAGACGCCATAAATGCGCCCCTTAAATATGAGCGCATTTTTTGAGCATTCCCCATAATTTCTCCTGAAACATGACTATGAAACATTAATCCGTCCATTATTCCTAAATCATCTAAAACAGCTCTTGTTTCTTGTTTCAAACGAACGATATAGACGTTATTTTTCTTTAATTTCATTTTTCGACGAACCAATAACTCACTACGCACATCATAGTGATCTTTGAGTAGAGAATAAATTCGACGAGCAATCGCAGCATTTTCTGTTTGAACATTCAAAATAATTTGTTGGTTTGATAAACTAATCGAACCATTCATACGAATCAACGCTGCTAATTCAGCTCTTGCATGTTCGCGATGAACTTCTAAACTCGTCAGTTCTTTTTTTACATCTGCTGCAAAAGACATCTTATCCTTCTCCTCTCTCTAATTTTTTATTTTTGCGCCATACACAATTCGCAGTAGCTCTTGTACGACTTTTTCTCCATCATGAAATACACCATTATCTCTTAATTCTAAAAAATCAGTAGAGACAACACGGCAATTTTCTTCGCGTAGCCCATTAAAATCATGCTTCACTTGTACTAAATACTCATCGTACGTTTCTGTATCCATGTATCCTTCTGGTACAGGCTCGGTATTTACTAGGACAGTATCAACAAAAGGGGCTTTTAAATGTTGATGCAACACTCGCACGTGATCGGCATCTGTAAAATGTTCTGTCTCTCCTTTTTGCGTCATGATATTACAAATATAGACCGTCTCCGCAGTCGTTTTAAGAATAGCTCGGCCGATTTCAGAAATCATTAAATTCGGTAAAATACTGGTAAACAAACTACCTGGACCTAACACAATCATATCCGCTTCCAAGATAGATGTAACAACTTTACGTGCTGCTTTAGGTTCATCATCATTTGCATGATTACGCACATAAACATGGTCGATTGTTTTACGATCTACAGCAATCTTAGATTCACCTACAGCAGTGGTACCATCTTTAAACACAGCATGTAAGACAAGCGGTTCATCAGAAGAAGGATAAACTCGCGCATCAACATGCATCATTTTCGTTAATAGTTGAACGGCTTCATACGTACTGCCACGCATTTCAGACATTGCGGCTATAATCAAATTTCCCAAAGCGTGATTGGCCAGAAATTTATCTTCTTTGTTAAAACGATATTGAAAAATATCCGAATATAGTTTGGGCATGTCTGATAAAGCTACCAAAACGTTTCGTAAATCGCCCGGTGGTGTCATGGTAGTTACTGAATCACGTAATTGGCCACTACTTCCACCATCATCAGCTACAGTCACAACTGCTGTAATATCTACACCTTGATTGCGCAAACTCTTTAAGATTACCGGTAAACCAGTACCACCACCAACTACAACAATCTTCGGTTTTCTGATACGGTAAGTTTTCATTTTCATGAGCGATTCACCGTTTCTTTTCGTTTATCTTTATCGCGATGCGTGATATTTACTTTATATTCTTCAGATAGAGCTTTTCCAACACGTTCGGTTAAAGCTACAGAACGATGTTGTCCTCCTGTACAGCCAATAGCAATCGTTAAACTGCTTTTTCCTTCTTTCACATATCCAGGCATAATAGTTTTCAATAAACTCAAAAATTGTTGATAAAACGCTTCTGTTTCATCAAAAGACATTACATATTCATACACTGGTGTATCCATTCCTGTTAATGGGCGTAACTCACTAATGTAATGCGGGTTAGGTAGAAAACGGACATCCATCGCGATATCAGCATCGATTGGTAAGCCATATTTAAACCCAAACGAAACCATTTCAATCCGGAACCCATGATCTTGAGAATGACGAAATTCTTGATTGATTTTCTCACGTAATTGACGTGGTGTTAAATTTGTTGTATCGATAACAATAGAGGCACGTGTCTTTAGATCCTCTAAGATGGCACGTTCTTTACGAATACCTTCTGTAACTAAACCATCCATCGCAAGTGGATGCGTACGTCGGGTTTCTTTATAACGTGAGACTAATTCATTATTTGAAGCATCTAAAAATAATACGCGCGTATCAATAAAAGCGGTATTTTCAATATCTATTAACATACTTTGAATTTCTTCAAAGAATGAACGTGAGCGTAAATCAACAACTAAAGCAATTTTCGTCACTTTTCCAGATTCTTTAATTAATTCCCAGAATTTAGGGATTAAGCTTGGAGGCATATTATCAATACAGAAATACCCCATATCTTCGAAACTTTGGATTGCGACGGTTTTTCCAGCACCACTCATTCCTGTAATAATAACTAATTCTAAACTTTCTACCATCGTTTTTTGCTCCTCTCATCTATTGCATCTATGTGCAATTCAATGTTTACATTCCATTATATCATTCCGGGCGTATCATTGCGAATTTTTATTATTTTATTCACAGAAAAAAAGCCATCTAGAATTTCTTCTGATCGCTTTTTTTCTATTTGAACGGATAGAACTTATAGGTGGAATTTCATTAAGAAGATTCCAACTGTCTTTAATTCTAACCAACCTCTACTACTGTAGCAAGCTTTTTATTAGAATTTTCTATAAATTTAACCTTTTTCTAAAACCGTCTGCAAATATTTTCCTGTATAGCTTTCTTTCACTTGGGCAATTTCTTCAGGTGTTCCTGTTGCTAAAATGGTTCCTCCACCCTCGCCACCTTCTGGACCTAAATCAATGACATGGTCCGCAGACTTAATAACATCCAAGTTGTGTTCAATGACTAAAATAGTATTTCCTGCATCTACTAAGCGTTCTAATACTTTTAATAGGCGAGCAATATCATCAGAATGGAGACCAGTTGTTGGTTCATCTAAGATATAAAAACTCTTGCCACTTGATTTCTTATGAAGTTCACTGGCCAATTTCATTCGTTGGGCTTCACCACCAGATAAAGTGGTGGCGGGTTGTCCTAAAGTCACATAACCTAAACCAACATCAACAATGGTTTGAAGTTTACGATGAATTTTTGGAATGTGCTTGAAGAATTCAACAGCATCTTCCACCGTCATATCTAAGATTTCAGAAATATTTTTCCCTTTATAATGGACTTCTAGTGTTTCTGAATTATAACGTTTCCCATGGCATACTTCACATGGAACGTATACATCAGGCAAGAAATGCATTTCAATCTTGATAATTCCATCACCTTTACAAGCTTCACAGCGACCACCTTTTACATTAAAACTAAAGCGTCCTTTTTTATAACCACGAATCTTGGCTTCGTTAGTTTGTGCAAATAAATCACGGATATCATCAAATACACTTGTATATGTTGCAGGATTACTACGTGGCGTACGACCAATCGGACTTTGGTCAATATCAATAATCTTTTCAATACTTTCATAACCAGTCATTTTCTTGAATTTACCTGGTTTATTTGAGTTTCGATTAATTTTTTGTGCAAGTGCTTTTTTCAGAATTTCATTGACTAAAGTCGATTTTCCAGAACCAGAAACACCGGTCACAGCGACAAATTGACCCAATGGAAATTCAACAGACACATTTTTAAGATTATTTTCTGAAGCGCCTGTAATTTTAATAGCTTGGCCGTTCGATGGACGACGCTCTGCTGGAACAGGAATTTTTCTATCTCCAGATAAATATTGTCCAGTCAGTGAATTAGGATTAGCCGCAACTTCTGCAGGGGTACCTGCTGCGACAATTTCTCCACCTGCATGACCAGCTCCAGGTCCGACATCAATTAAGTAATCAGCGGCCCGCATTGTATCCTCATCATGTTCTACGACAATTAATGTATTCCCTAAATCACGCATTTTTCTTAAAGAATCTAATAAACGATCATTATCACGTTGATGCAATCCAATGGAAGGTTCATCAAGAATGTATAAAACACCTGATAGATTAGAGCCAATTTGCGTAGCTAAACGAATCCGTTGCGCTTCTCCCCCAGACAACGTTCCTGCCGAGCGACTTAAGGTTAAATAATCCAACCCGACATTTTGGAGAAAGCTTAAACGATCATCAATCTCTTTAACAATTGGACGGGCAATCATCGATTCTTGCGTACTTAACTCCAGCCCTTCCACAAAAGACACAGCTTTATTAATTGCTAATTCGCTAATTTCACCAATATGCTTTCCATTTACTTTAACTGATAATGCCTGTGGATTTAAACGATACCCTTGACATGATTTACACGTAAGCTCGGTCATATATAAGCGCATCTGATCTCGAGTAAAATCACTATTTGTTTCATGATAACGGCGTTTGATATTCGTTAAGACCCCTTCAAAGGGAACTTCGACATCGCGAACACCGCCAAAATCATTTTCATAATGGAAATGAAATAATTCTCCGTTTGAACCATTTAAAATAATATCACGCTGTTCTTCAGGTAATTCTTCAAACGGTGTATCCATATCAATGGAAAATTCTAAACAAGCCTGTTCTAGCATTTGTGGATAATATTGCGAACTAATTGGGTTCCAAGGGACTAATGCACCTTCGCGTAATGTCTTTGTCTGATCAGGAACAACTAGATCAATATCCACTTCCAACTTAATTCCTAGCCCATCACATTCGGCACATGCGCCAAATGGAGCATTGAATGAGAACAAGCGTGGTTCTAATTCCCCCACTGTAAATCCGCAATAAGGACAAGAATAGTGCTCACTAAATAATAATTCCTCGTGCCCGATAACATCGACAATTGCATAGCCTTCTGCCAGACGTAATGCGGCTTCAAAAGAATCGAATAAACGCGAGCGAATGCCTTCTTTCACTACAATCCGGTCAATAATAATCGCAATATCATGTTTTTTATTTTTTTCAAGTTCAGGTGCTTCAGAAATATCATACACTTCGCCATCGACACGAATACGTACATACCCTTCGCGTTGAATCGTCTCAAATACGCGTTTATGTTGCCCTTTTTTTTGAGTAATGACTGGTGCTAAAATTTGAATTTTACTGCGATCAGGTAACTCCAAAACTTGATCCACCATTTGTTCAACAGATTGACTGGTAATCTCTGTGTGATCATTCGGACAAATTGGATGCCCAATTCGTGCATATAAAAGACGTAAATAATCATTAATTTCGGTCACCGTTCCGACGGTAGAACGAGGATTTTTACTGGTCGTTTTTTGATCAATTGAAATTGCTGGACTTAAGCCATCAATGCTATCCACATCTGGTTTATCCATTTGACCTAAAAATTGACGCGCATAAGCAGAAAGGCTTTCAACATAACGTCGTTGACCTTCTGCATAAAGCGTATCAAATGCTAAAGAACTTTTCCCAGAACCTGATAATCCAGTTACTACAACTAATTGGTCACGTGGAATAGTGACATCAATATTTTTTAAATTATGCGCACGTGCGCCATGAATCACGATTTTATCGTTCGCCATAACTTGCCTCCTGTTAAACTAAGCTTTTAACTCTAATATAGTATCGCGTAAAGTCGCGGCTTTTTCAAAGTCCAACGCTTTCGCAGCTTCTTTCATTTCTTTTTCTAATTTCAATAACAATAATTCTTTTTCTTCTTTTGATAAGTCTTCATATGAATTCACATCATAATCGGCGACTTCTTCAGCAACTTTCGAAATAGAAATCAAATCGCGAATTTCTTTAATAATCGTTTTTGGTACAATTCCATGTTCAACATTGTATGCTTCTTGAATGCTTCGACGACGAGATGTCTCATCAATTGCTCGTTGCATTGAATCAGTCATTTTATCTGCATACATAATTACTTTCCCTTCTGCATTTCTTGCCGCACGCCCAATGGTTTGAACTAATGAACGCTCGCTTCGTAGAAATCCTTCTTTGTCTGCGTCCAAAATGGCTACTAGCGAAACCTCTGGAACATCCAAACCTTCACGTAGTAAGTTAATGCCAACTAAGACATCAAATTCTCCCAAACGCAAGTCACGGATAATTTCTGTACGTTCTAATGTTTTAATATCGCTATGCAGATATTTAACCTTAATGCCTAATTCTTTGAAATAGTCTGTTAAATCTTCAGACATTTTCTTCGTTAAAGTTGTGACAAACACCCGTTCATTTTTTTCTACACGTTCATTAATTTCACCAACCAAATCATCAATTTGTCCCATAATTGGTCGAACTTCAATGACGGGATCTAATAAACCAGTAGGACGAATAATTTGTTGAACAACACTATCTGTCTGTTCATGCTCGTAAGGTCCTGGAGTTGCTGAAACATAAATAATTTGATTGACATGTTTTTCAAATTCTTCTAGGCGCAAAGGACGGTTATCCAAAGCCGATGGCAAACGAAAACCGTAATCCACCAACATTTGCTTTCTGGCACGGTCGCCATTGTACATGCCCCTAATTTGCGGCATTGTTACATGCGATTCGTCAATCACAATAAGATAATCATCAGGGAAGAAATCGATTAATGTGTACGGTGGTTCGCCTTCTTTTCGTCCATCCATATGGCGAGAATAGTTTTCAATTCCTGAAGTATAGCCCATTTCTCGCAACATCTCTATGTCGTAATTTGTTCGTTGTTCTAAACGTTGTGCTTCTAACAGCTGATTATTTTCTTTTAAAATTGCCAATCTCATATCTAATTCTTTTTGAATAGACGCAATGGCATGTTCCATATGTTCGCTGTCAGTTAAAAAGTGTGTTGCTGGGAAAATCGATACATGTTCAGTTTCTCCTAAAATTTCTCCAGTTAAAGCATCTACTTCACGGATCCGATCAATTTCATCTCCAAAAAATTCTACACGTAATGCTCGTTCATCACGTGATGCTGGGAAAATTTCCACGACATCTCCTCTTACACGAAAACGACCACGTTGAAAATCGATATCATTTCTTTCAAATTGAATATCAATTAGCGAACGTAAGATTTCATCACGACTAACTTCCATCCCCACACGTAAAGAAACGACTTGTTTTTGATATTCCATAGGTGAACCCAAACCAAAAATACACGACACTGAAGCAACAACTATCACATCATTGCGTTCTAATAATGCACTCGTTGCAGAATGTCGTAATTTATCTATTTCATCATTAATACTTGAATCTTTTTCGATATAAGTGTCACTTGAAGGAACATACGCTTCTGGTTGATAATAATCATAGTAACTAACAAAATATTCTACTGCATTGTTTGGAAAAAATTCCTTAAACTCTCCATATAATTGTCCTGCTAAAGTTTTATTGTGAGCAATAATCAAAGTAGGTTTATTGACATTTTGAATAACATTCGAAATGGTGTATGTTTTTCCTGTACCAGTCGCACCTAACAAAATTTGTGCTTTTTTATTTGCTTGTACCCCTTCTGTCAATTCTCTAATTGCTTCTGGCTGATCTCCTGCAGGTTGATATTTGGAGACTAATTCAAAATGATGAGTAGTATCTCTTTCAATCATAAAATGCATGCCCTCTTTCTTCTTTAAAGGGTCTTAAATATAAAGACCGTCTACTTTTATTATTTTAACACAGCGAACATACTTTCGCTATTTTTTATAACTTTTCAATAAAAAAAGAATGATATGCGATTATTTCTAACATTGTGTGTTAGAAGAAAAGATTTTTTTCGCAAATTTCGGCTATTTTCTTGCCTACTATAAAAGCTTTGATATATAATTTTGTAATATCTGACACTTAGGAGGAATTATTTAATATGAAAAGAAAAACTCTATTCATTTCATTATTTTCGTTTATGATGACGTTATTCTTTTTTTCAAGCGCGACAACACTCGCTGCTGAAAAAACTTATAAAATAGGGACGGATGTCACATTTGCACCTTTTGAATTTCAAAACGAAAAAAATGAATACGTTGGGATCGACATCGATTTGTTGAATGCTATCGCTGATGATCAAGATTTTGACGTTGACTTGCGCCCTCTTGGGTTCGATTCATCTGTACAAGGAGTTCAATCAAATCAACTGGATGCCATGATTGCTGGAATGAGTATTACCGACGAACGCAAAAAAAGTTTTGATTTCTCAGATCCATATTTTGACAGTGGAATCCAAATGGCTGTAAAAGCTGATGACGACGAAACCACTTCTTTGGATAATTTAAAAGGTAAAACGGTCGGTGCCAAAGTTGGGACAGAAAGTGCAACTTTTTTAGAAGACAACAAAGATAAATATGAGTTTGATGTCAAAAACTACGATGATGCAACTGGTTTATATGGTGCTGTTAAAAATGGAACTGTCGTGGCAATCTTTGATGACTTTCCTGTTTTAGGATATGCAATCAATCAAGGGGAACAACTAAAATTAGTTGGTGAACCCCAAAAAGGAAATTCTTACGGTTTTGCTGTTAAAAAAGGTGAAAATAAAGAATTGCTAGAAAAATTCAATGCTGGCTTAAAGAAAATGAAAGAATCTGGTGAATACGACAAAATTGTCGCTAAATACATCACTTCTGGTAGCGAAGAAACAGATGCTGGTGAGATGAAAAAAGTCGAACCTAAAAAAGATTTATATGTCATTGCGAGTGATTCAGCCTTTGCTCCATTTGAATTTCAAGATGAAAATAATCAATACATTGGAATCGATGTTGATTTATTAAATCGCGCTGCTGAATTGCAAGGATTTAACATTCGTTTTAACCACATCGGTTTCTCTGGAGCTGTCCAGGCAGTCGAAGGTAATCAAGCTGACGCCATGATTGCTGGCATGTCTATCACAGAGCAACGAAAAGAATCATTTGATTTCTCAGAGCCTTACTTTGAAAGTGGTATTCAATTAGCGGTTAAAACCGGAACAACAGATATTACTGCTTATGAAGATTTAGATGGCAAAACGGTTGGTGCTAAAGTTGGTACGGAAAGTGCTGATTTCTTAGAAAAAAATAAAGATAAATACGGCTATAATCTTAAATATTACGATGCCGCAGACCAATTATATGACGCTGTTCGTGTAGGTGCAATTGACGCTTTGATGGATGATTACCCAGTAATTGGTTACGCCATTGCTCAAGGACAAGAATTAGAAACGCCAATTGATCGTGAATCTGGTGGTGAATATGGATTTGCAGTTAAAAAGGGACAAAATCCTGAATTATTAGAAATGTTCAACGAGGCCTTAGCTGAAATGAAACGTACCGGCGAATATGATGAAATTGTTTCTCGCTACATTCAAGATGGCAAAAAAGCTGAAAGTAGTGTGAACGAATCAACATTCACTGGTTTAATTAAAAACAACTATAAAGTCTTACTAACAGGACTTGGCAAAACAATTGCTTTAGCATTGATTTCTTTTGCTTTAGCATTAGTCGTAGGTGTAATTTTTGGACTATTTAGTGTAGCACCAATTAAAGGTCTACGTGTCTTCGCTTCAATCTATGTCGATATTATTCGTGGTATTCCAATGATGGTATTAGCATTCTTTATCTTCTTTGGATTATCTGATGCAATTGGCGTTACAATTCCCGACTTTGCAGCGGGAGTAATTACCTTAACGCTCAATGCAAGTGCCTATATTGCCGAAATTGTTCGTGGTGGTATTAATGCCGTGCCTAAAGGGCAAATGGAAGCTTCCCGAAGCTTAGGACTTTCTTATCTACGTACGATGCAAAAAATAATTTTACCACAAGCAATTCGCATTATGATTCCTTCTTTCGTGAACCAATTTGTTATCTCATTAAAAGATACGACAATCATTTCTGTTATCGGTGTGGTGGAATTATTACAAACGGGTAAAATTATTGTGGCAAGAACTATGCAAAGTACGTATGTTTACTTAATTATTGCTATTATGTACTTGATTGTGATTACTGCTTTAACGAAATTTGCCAAAGTGTTAGAAAAGAAGGTGAACTAAGATGAAAGAAAAAATTCTTGTTGAAAATCTCGTAAAAAAATATGGAGATAATACTGTTTTAAATAATGTCAGCACTTCAATTAAAGAGGGTGACGTCGTTTGTATCATCGGTCCTTCTGGTTCTGGTAAATCTACATTCTTACGTTGTTTAAACCGCTTAGAAGAGCCTACAAGCGGCGATATCATCATTAATGGCGCACATTTAATGGATAAAACAACTAATATTAACCAAGTACGTCAACATATCGGAATGGTATTCCAACATTTTAACTTATTTCCTCATCTTTCTGTCCTAGAAAATATTGTTTTAGCTCCTATGGATTTGAAAGGCTCTTCAAAAAAAGAAGCGGAAGAACAAGCTACTAAATTACTCGAAACAGTGGGCTTAGCAGATAAGAAAAATATGTATCCAGATAATTTATCAGGTGGTCAAAAACAACGTGTGGCGATTGCTCGTGCATTGGCAATGAATCCTGATATTATGTTGTTTGATGAACCAACTTCAGCACTTGATCCAGAAATGGTTGGCGATGTACTAAACGTTATGAAAAAATTAGCCAAACAAGGAATGACGATGGTCATCGTTACGCATGAAATGGGATTTGCTAAAGAAGTAGCCAATCGAGTAATGTTTATTGATGGCGGTAACTTCCTAGAAGATGGTTCTCCAGAACAACTCTTCAATCATCCTCAACATGAACGTACCAAAGATTTCTTAGATAAAGTATTAAACATCTAAAAAAAAGAGACTGTAATATAAAGAAAACAAGATAAAAATATCCGAATGATATAGAAAATACACTGCCTGTTAAAAGGTTAGTAATTCACTCTATATCATTCGGATATTTTACTGTTAATGAGTCTTATATTATTGTCTCTTTTTTTCTATCTTAAAATCTCGATTAAATCTTTTTTAGCAGCTTCAGAAGCAGGCATTACAGAAAAAACAATACCTATTCCACTAGACACCCCTACAGCTAACGCTATTGTAAAGAAATCAATGGAAACTGAAACATCGATTAACGAACCAATCAGATAGGCACAAGCAATACCAATGACATATCCAATAATTCCGCCTACTAAGGTCAAAGTTACTCCTTCTAGAAGAAACTGCAAACGAATAGAATTGCGAGTCGCTCCTAAAGCTCGTCGAATACCAATTTCTTTGGTTCGTTCAGAAACTGAAATATACATCATATTCATTACTCCTACACCAGCAATTAATAACGATATCCCTGCTACACAGGAAATAAATAAAGTAATCGTTCCTAATATTTGG
Source organism: Enterococcus sp. DIV2402 (assembly GCF_017426705.2). NCBI lineage: Bacteria > Bacillati > Bacillota > Bacilli > Lactobacillales > Enterococcaceae > Enterococcus > Candidatus Enterococcus lowellii. Next base: position 2,319,075 of record NZ_CP147251.1, read on the forward strand.
CTGATACCATCCGTTAACATAGCAGTATCAAAAACTATATATTCCCCGAAGTTTTTCATCGTCCCTTTTTCTTCTAAGCGTTTAATTACATCAGTGGTTACAGTTGCTGGTGTAGCATCTTGTTCTAAAGTAACTACTAAGGTTGAACTAGAAGAATCATTTGCAAAGTAACGTTCATAAACTTTCTCTGGAATAGAAATATTACTCTCAGGCATCGAAAACATACTTTCCATTTCGTTTCCTTGATAAATTCCTACAATTTGAAATAAATGGCCTTCAATTTCAAATCCACGTTCTAATGCATTTTCAACTGTTTGATATAAATCTTTAGCGGTTACTGAATCAATAACTACCACATTATTTTCTATATCATTATCATAAGTAGTTAACGCTCTTCCAATAAGTATTTCCTGTACCGATTTTTTTACTAAAGAAATTTGCTTGGTTTGTTTTTTATCTGCAATGCTGATTTCTTTATAGATTGTCCCCTCAGTTTTAGGATAAGTAACCGTCTTGACTCCAGTTACTTGGTCAATAACTTCTCGGTCTGTATCGTTAAAAAAATTAACGTTACTTGTATATAAACTTTCATTTTTTGGAGTAAAATTTACTTGAATTTCAATTGCATCAGAATCTCCACTATTTAAATTTTTAATCGTATCTTTCTCAAAGCCACGACCGATTGCTAAAATGGTAATGACTGCAGCGATACCGATAATAATTCCAAACATTGTTAGTAGGCTGCGTTTACGATTTTTAAAAACAGAACGAATCGATGTCCGCCAATTCACATAAATATTCATCGATTCAACTCCTTATCTTCCATAATGGCACCATCTCGAATTTGAATTAAACGTGTGCAGTACGGAATCATCTCTGGATCATGCGTAACTAAAATAATCGTGGATTTTTTTTCTTGATTTAGTTGGACAAAAAGTTTCATAATTTCTTCTGAAGTATGTGTATCTAAAGCCCCAGTTGGTTCGTCAGCAATAATAAATTTAGGTTCATTAATTACCGCACGAGCAATTGCCACTCGTTGTTGTTGCCCCCCTGATAATTGCTTAGGATATTTAGTTGCTTTGTCTGTTAATCCTACCATTTCCAAGGCTGCTAAAACTTTTTGTTTTGTTTGATGGAAACTATAACCATTATAAAGCAAGGGTAATTCGACATTTTCATATACCGTATTATTTTCAATCAAACTAAAGTTTTGAAAGACAAAGCCTACTGTTTGGTTACGTATTTTTGAAAGAGCGTCATCTGACCAAGTAATAAAAGATTCTCCTTCAAATAAATACTCTCCTTCGAAAGATTTATCGATAAAGCCCAATAAGTTAATCAATGTGGATTTTCCTGAACCAGAAGGTCCCATAATCGCAATCATTTCACCTGATTCAATGTGTAAATTAATATCTTTAAGAACTTGTAGACTCTCTTCTTCACTTTGATAATATTTATTGATATGCTGTAAGTCAATCATCTATTTCACCGTCACTTCTTGACCATCACTTAGTTTATTATCAGGATTTTCAATAATTTTTTCTTTTTCAGATAAACCTTTCTTTACAACGACAAAACTATCTTTTTTTTCGATTGAAACGGGGGTCTTATGTGCTTTACCGTGTTTAACAACAAAAACAGATACTTGTTCTTCATCGGTTACTAAAGCACTTTCGGGAATACGCAATTCATCTATCGGCAATATAATTTGGCAATTATACCCATATTGAATATTTTCAGCTGGTTTGACAGTAAAAGTATATGTCGCAATACTCGTCTGAGTTGCTTCAGATGAATCAGGTAGAGGATTAATTTTTGTAATTGTTCCATCAATTTTTGTATTGTCATTTGTTAATTGGATTGTGATTGGTGTATCTTTTTGCAAACGATTATAGTCATATTCTGTAACTTTGGCCTCAACAACCGTCTCTTTACTAATCACTTGTATCAACGGAACAGCAGGATTCGCCTCTCCTTTCATGTCTATCGTCACAATTCCATCACCTTTAGCAAAAACATTAGTAATCATCTTATTTTGGGTACTTTCAATACTTTCATTCGCACTATTCGCATCTAAATAAGCAGAATCCAATGCTTGTTGTGCTTGTAAAATAACATCATCTTGTGCCGATAAAGCTTCCGTATATTGCTCTTTTTTTACTTGTTCTTCTTGACGAATTGCTTGTCCTTCAGGTGTACTGTTATCAGCATTGTCAAACTGTGTAGAAGCCGTATATAGCTTGTCTTGAATTTCTTGTTTTTTCACATAGGCATTATCCAAATTTTGCTGTGCCGTTTGGATAGAAAAGTTTAATTTTTCTAAACTTTGTTCTTGTTCATCAATCTGCTCTTGAACAGCTTTATTTTCATATGCCATAACAGCCGTATTGGCTTTAATTTCTTGACCATTTTGGACTAAAATATCTGATATATCACCTTTTGATTGATCATAATAAAAAGCCTCTGTGGTGGCAGGTGTAACAACACCTTTAAAGATTAGTGGATTAGCCTTTGCAAGAGTTACAACTTGATATGAATCTTCTTTTGCTTGTGTTGGACGACTATAGATATATGCCATAACAATGACTAAAATCGCAACGATAGCTGCTGCTATGCTTACTATAATTTGTTTCTTTTTACTTAATTTTTTACGTTTTTCCTTCTTCATATTTCCTCCTCGGTGTCTGCTTTAAATAAATAAATCAAGGCTAAAATTGCTGGTAAAGCTAGCAAAATTTGAACGACTAAGGTTATGATAGTCATCATTTGAGTCATTTCACCTAAATCAACTGAAGGAGTAAATAACAGAGAATAAACAATGCCCACTACAGCCCAACCTAGATATAAATAATACGGTGTTTTAGATGCTAAAGTTCTTCTTTTTAACTTCTGATTATTTAAAAAAAGTAACACGACAATAGCAATTGAAATCACTACATCAATCGATGCATACACTTTAGATTGCAAACTATTAGCTTGTTCATATAGTTGTGACGCTTGTGGACCTAGTAGTTGTTCATTATATAATGAGGGATCGGGATTTAAAGCTGTAGGTAAACTAAACAAAGTAATGATTAAAAAAATACTACATAACACTAATAAGACCATATTCCAAGTTTTAGCCTTTTTTAAATTTCTAACAGTTTCCATAAATTTGCTCCTTTTAATTTATTTGATAGAGAACAATTGTAAGTTAAAAAAATCACAATTATAACTAATTATTCTTTTATCTTTAATTATAGTGTACCACATTACTTTATTTATCAACCTTTCAAAAATGTTAGTTTGTTTAAAAAAATATTCTAAGCGTTATAAAAAACTTGAAATGACGCTCACTTCATCAATCAAATCATATAGATTAATTTCAGATTAGCTACAGAGACTTTTTCTCTATAAAAAATAGTAGAAAATCTATTTTTAAGATAGATTTTCTACTACTAAAATTATTTATTTTTTCTTTCCAAACGCATCTTTCATTTTATCAAAAAAGCCTTCTGGTTGTTGTTCTGTTGTTTTTTGACCACTTACTTCAGCGAATTGACGTAACGCGTCTTTTTGACTTTCATTTAAGTTTCTCGGCGTAATCAATTTCACTGTTACTTGTTGGTCACCATTGCCATTACCACGTAGACGTGGAGCACCTTTACCGCGTAGACGGAATTTAGTACCTGTTTGTGTACCAGCAGGAATTTTTAGTTTAACTTCGCCATGAACAGTTGGTACGTTAACTTCGTCACCTAATGCAGCTTGGACAAAGTTTAGCGGTAATTCATAATAAATTTCCGCACCATCACGATCAAAAATATCACTTTCTTCTACATAGAAAATAACATATAAATCACCGTAAGGACCACCATTTGTACCAGCTTCACCTTGACCAGCTAAACGCATTTGTTGCCCATTTTCTACTCCAGCAGGAACATTTACTTTCACACTGTGCGTTTTCTTTTCATGTCCAGTGCCATGACAAGTTTCACAAACATCTTTGATTTCTTTACCAGTACCATGACAAACATCACAGGTTTGACGACTCATTACTCGACCAAGTGGTGTTTGACGTTCCACATTGATTGTACCTGAGCCATGACATTTATGACATGTTTCAGGTTGGGTTCCTGGTTTCGCGCCATTTCCACCACATGTATGACATGTTTCATCACGTTTGTATTGAATATCTTTTTCTACGCCGAAGATTGCTTCTTCAAAGCTTAGGTTAATTGAATATTGTAAATCTTCTCCTTGTCGAGGGGCATTAGGATTTACTGTACGGCCTCCTCCACCAAAAAATGATTCAAATATATCTTCAAAACCACCAAATCCACCAGCACTTGAGAAGCCGCCATTAAATCCGCCGAAACCACCAGCTCCACCACCATAGTTTGGATCTGTACCGGCATGTCCATATTGATCATAGGCTGCACGTTTTTGTGGGTCGCTTAAAATTTCATATGCTTCTGAAACTTCTTTAAATTTCGTTTCTGCATCTGCTTCTTTATTAATATCTGGATGGTATTTTTTGGAAAGCTTACGATACGCTTTTTTAATTTCGTCGTCCGAAGCCCCTTTTTGTAAACCTAAGACTTCGTAATAATCACGTTTTGTTGCCATTGGCTTCCCTCCGTTTTCTTGCTTTTAACAGTCTTTCGTATTTTATCATAAATCCGAAAGAAGGAACATCCTTTTGAAAAAATCCTTTGAAAAAATGTTTATTTTCATCTCTTCAATCCAGAAGAAAAAGCCAAAGCGGATGACTTTGGCTTTTCACAAGTAACGAGGTTAGTCGTTATCTACTTCTTCAAAATCGGCATCAACCACATCATCTGCGCCACCTTGAGCAGCATTAGGATCTTGTTGTGCTTGTTGTTGAGCGGCTTGTTCATACAATTTAACTGTTAAGTTTTGTACGATTTCATTCAACGCATCACGTTTTGTTTTCATTTCTTCAATGTTGTTCGCTTCAACAGCCGCTTTTAATTCATCACGTGCATCTTCAGCTTTTTTCACTTCGTCGGCATCTACTTTACCTTCTAGCTCTTTCAATGTTTTATCAACAGTGAATAGTAAAGCATCTACATCATTACGTAAATCAACTTCTTCTTTACGAGCTTTATCTGCTTCTGCATTTGCTTCAGCATCTTTCACCATACGTTCGATTTCATCATCTGATAAACCAGAAGAAGATTTAATCGTAATAGTTTGTTCTTTTTGAGTTCCTAAATCTTTCGCAGAAACATTTACAATACCGTTTTTGTCGATATCAAAAGTTACTTCGATTTGAGGAATTCCACGTGGTGCTGGTGGAATATCCGTTAATTGGAATCTTCCAAGTGTTTTGTTATCTGCAGCCATTGGACGTTCACCTTGTAATACATGGATGTCTACGGCTGGTTGATTATCAGCTGCTGTTGAGAATACTTGAGATTTGCTTGTTGGGATTGTTGTATTACGATCAATTAATTTTGTAAATACGCCACCCATTGTTTCAATACCTAATGAAAGTGGTGTTACATCAAGTAATACGACATCTTTAACATCACCAGTGATAACCCCACCTTGAATCGCAGCACCCATTGCTACTACTTCATCAGGGTTTACTGATTTGTTAGGTTCTTTGCTAGTTTCTTTACGGACAGCTTCTACAACTGCAGGAATACGTGTAGAACCACCAACCAAGATAACTTCATCAATTTCAGATTGAGAAATACCAGCATCTTTTAATGCTTGACGTACAGGAACTTTTGTACGTTCTACTAAATCTGCAGTTAATTCATCAAATTTTGCACGAGTTAATGTTAATTCTAAGTGTAATGGACCAGCATCGCCAGCTGTAATAAATGGTAAGCTAATTTGTGTACTTGTTACACCTGATAAATCTTTTTTCGCTTTTTCAGCGGCATCTTTCAAACGTTGAACAGCCATTTTATCTTTACTTAAGTCAATGCCGTTTTCTTTTTTGAATTCTGCTACCATATAATCGATGATTTTGTTATCAAAGTCATCTCCACCTAGGTTATTATCACCAGCTGTTGATAATACATCAAAGACACCGTCGCCTAATTCAAGGATAGATACGTCAAATGTACCACCACCAAGGTCAAATACTAATACTTTTTCGTCACGGTCGGTTTTATCTAAACCATAAGCTAAGGCTGCTGCAGTTGGTTCGTTAACAATACGTTCAACTTCTAAACCAGCAATTTTACCAGCGTCTTTAGTTGCTTGACGTTGTGAGTCATTGAAATAAGCAGGTACAGTGATAACTGCTTTTTCAACTTTTTCACCTAAATAATCTTCTGCAAAACCTTTGATGTATTGTAAGATCATTGCTGAGATTTCTTGTGGTGTATATGTTTTACCTTCTACTTCTACTTTATAACCAGCTTCACCAATATGACGTTTGATTGATGAAATTGTGTTAGGATTTGTCACTGCTTGACGTTTAGCTACTTCACCGACTTGAATTTCACCATTTTTGAAAGAGACTACAGATGGTGTTGTACGATTACCTTCTGGATTTGTAATAATTTTAGCTTCTCCGCCTTCTAATACAGAAACAGCTGAGTTTGTTGTACCTAAGTCAATACCAATAATTTTGCTCATATTAAAGATCTCCTTTGTGTATTCATTTCAATTAAATTATCAAATTTTATTATTGTGCCACAACAACCATACTTGCACGTAAAACGCGATCATGTAGTTTATAGCCTTTTTGTAAGACTTCTACAATCGTATCTGACGGATAGTCATCTGATGCAGGCACAGTTTGTACAGCTTGATGTAGATTTGGATCAAAAGCAACTCCAGTAGCTGGAATTTCTTCAATACCTTCTTCTTTCAAAGCTTGGCGTAAACTTTCTAATACCATTTCCACACCTTTTTTCAAACTGATACTTTGTTCATCAGTTACTTCCGCGTTCATCGCACGTTCTAGATTGTCAATGGCAGGTAATAATTTTTTACCTAAATCTTGTGAACGATATTTTTGTAACAATTCTCTTTCGTTGCGATTACGGTTCGTAATGTTTGCGATTTCAGCGCGCGCACGTAAGAATTTGTCTTCAGTTTCTTCTAATTGTTTTTTCAGTTCATCGGCTTCAGAAACAACTTCTGTTTCCTCTGTCGATTCTTCTTCGTTTGTTTCCATTACTTCTTCAATAATTTCTTCAGAAGTTTTTTCTTGTTCTGACAATGGACTAACTTCCCTTCTATTTGAAATCATGCTATTGATTAACTAGCTAATTAACCGAATCTAACGACCGGTAATAATTAACCAACGTTAAAGCTAATTCCTGGCGAAATACATCGACTAAACCAAACATTTTCGAATAAGGCATACTCGTAGGCCCTAATAAAGCAATGGTTCCTTTTCCGTGTCCTTCAATGTCATAACTTGCCTGAATCATACTCATATTATTCAATAGGTTGTCCCCAAGTTCGGAGCCAATTCGAATTTGAATGGCGCCATCGCGTGGTGCTAACAATTGGTTTAAGTTTTCTGAATTCTTCATAAATGAATACATTGACTTAAATTGTTCCACGTCTTGGTTGTGTTCGAAGTTCAATAAATTCATCCGTCCACCGACAAAAACCTTCTCTTCAAAAATATGATTTAACATGCCATCAAATAAATCCAGAACACCATCAGTCGTTTGAAAATATTTATGCAGAATCATCGGAATTTCAGTTCGTAAACGATGATAAACATTCATCAGGGGTTGCCCAATCAATTTATCATTAATGATACGAACCATTTTTTCAAGGTCATCACTACTTAAGTTTTTCGGAATTGAAAAGACTTGGCTTTCCACATTTCCTTTGTCTGTGACAATAATTGCAATGACTTGGCGATTGTTTAAAGGAACAATTCGAAAACCCGTTAGCCTTCGATCCTTTACATCTGGTCCAAGCGACAATGCCGTATAACTTGTCAAGGTAGATAAAATATTGGCAGACTGTTGAATAATTTCATTAATCTCGTGAAATTCTTTGCCAAAAGACTGCCTAATCAGTGCAACATCTTCGTTACCTACTTTCGAAGGTGTCAATAGGTGATCGACATAATACCGATAACCAGTCATCGAAGGAACTCGACCAGAAGAAGAATGTGTTTTAGCAAGTAATCCATAATCTTCAAGCGTCTTCATCTCATTACGAATCGTCGCTGAACTTGCTTCGATGCCATCCTCCATTAATTTTTTCGAGCCAACTGGCTGGCCTAAATTTGTATAATTTTGGATGATCAGACGCAAGATATTTTCTTGTCTTTCTGTTAACAAATTTATCACCTCTTGATTAGCACTCTTGTCTATCAAGTGCTAACTACATGTATAAATATATCATATTTAAAATAGAAGTCAAGAAGAAACTCTCAAAAATTAGCACTCTTCTAGACAGAGTGCTAATTTTCTTTTTGACTAAATTAAAGACTTCTACATATCGCCTCTTATATAAAATATGGTACACTGTTTTTCGAATACAATCGATCACAGAACCTGTGATACTGGAGGAAACACATTTATGTTTGAAGAAACACCCCAAGTTAAAAATACATCGGCATATATCCATATTCCCTTTTGCGAACACATTTGCTACTATTGTGATTTCAATAAAGTTTTTTTAGAAGGGCAACCTGTGGACGAATACATTCAACTACTTTTAAAAGAAATTGAACTAACGTTGCAAGTCCATCCTACCGATCAATCTGAAACAATTTACATTGGAGGTGGGACGCCCACTTCTTTATCTGCCACACAATTAGATGTTTTATTAACCGGTATTCATCACTTGTTGCCAACCAACACAACGAAAGAGTTTACGGTTGAAGCTAATCCAGGTGATTTAACTGAAGAAAAATTACAAGTCATGAAACATCATGGTGTCAATCGTTTATCTATGGGTGTGCAGACCTTTAACAATCGTTTATTAAAAAAGATTGGTCGTAAACATACGGCAGAAGATGTGTATGAAACAATTCGCGTTCTTGAAAAAAATCAGTTTGATAATGTCAGCATTGATTTGATCTACGCTTTACCTGGACAAACGTTGGAAGATTTTCGCGATACGCTACATCGCGCCATTGAATTGGGTTTGCCTCACTACTCAATGTATTCATTGATTTTAGAAAATAAAACTCAATTTATGAACTGGGTACGACAAGGCCGCTTAGAACTCCCTTCACAAGAAGTTGAAAGTCAAATGTTTGAAGAAGCGATCGAAGCCATGGAAAAATCTGGTCATCGTCAATATGAAGTCAGTAACTTTGCTGCTGTAGGCAAAGAATCACAGCATAATCTCGTGTATTGGAATAATGAAAATTATTATGGTTTCGGTGCAGGTGCCAGTGGCTATTTGAAAAATGAGCGCTATAAAAACTTTGGACCGATTCAACATTATTTACGCCCTTTACGCGACAACCAATTACCAATTGTTGAAACAGAGCTGTTAACTAAAGAAAATCAAATTGAAGAAGAGATGTTTTTGGGACTGAGAAAATTAGAAGGTATTTCTCAAAAATATTTTGCTGAGAAATTTAATGTTTCATTTATGGATGTCTACGGTAAAATTTTACCTGAATTAATAGAAAAAAATTGGCTGGTGGTCAATAATGATCGCATACAATTGACGCAGCAAGGTCTTTTTATAGGAAATGAAGTTTTTGAAAAATTTTTACTACCTAAGTAACTGACTGAAAAAAGGATTTCTTTTTCAATTAATTTTTGCTAGAATGTAGCTTATCATGGCTCTACAAAGGGGAAAACAGATGATTACAACTATTTTTTTTGATTTAGATGATACATTATTATGGGACAAACATAGTATTAAAACTGCATTTCAAGAAACTTGTAAAACAGTTGCCACAATTGATTCAAAAGTATTAGAGAACGCGGTTAGAGAAGAAGCAACAAAATTATATCAAAGCTACCCTACGTATGCATTCACGCAAATGATTGGTATTAATCCTTTTGAAGGGTTATGGGGAACCTTCGATGATCCTGGAGAAGAATTTCAACAAATGCATCAATTAATCCATACCTATCAAGTGGACGCTTGGACAAATGGTTTAAAAGCTTGTGGTATTGAGGATTTAGCTTTAGGAAAACAATTGGCACAACAATTTGTTGTAGAGCGTAAAAAACATCCGTTCGTCTATTCAGATACTTTTACGGTATTAGACCAATTAAAAGAAAAATATCAACTTGTACTAGTGACAAATGGCTCACCTTCTTTGCAACGAACAAAGCTAGCAATTACACCCGAAATTGCGCCTTATTTTGCGCATATTATTATTTCAGGTGAAGTTGGGGTTGGTAAACCCGATCCTAAAATTTTTGAATTTGCACTTGAGACAGCTAATGCATCCCCAGAGCAATCAATTATGATAGGCGATAATTTAATGACAGATATTTTAGGTTCGAATCGTACGAACATGTCAAATATTTGGATTAATCATCATCAACAAACACCGGTTACTGTGCAGCCTACTTATGAAGTTGCTTCATTAAAAGAAATTTTACCGATAATTGAACAAGTGTAACGTAAGTAAAAACAAGAGAAAAATATCCGAACGATTTAGAATGAGTAGCGCTAATCCTGCTAGACTACAGGAGCACACTCTCTCGTTCGGATATTTTACTGTTAAATAGACCTATTTCATCGCTTTTTTTGCTTATACTATAAAAAAGAATTAAGAAAAAGCATCTCTTAGGCTCCCAATTTATCTAATTGCTTAATTATCCAGTATAGTATACTTAGTAGGAGGTGTTTTTTATCTTAAAACGAACTTTTTATTTTCTCTGTATAGTCGCCTTATTGTTTTTTACACGGGCCTTTTGGTTTGATTTGTTTACGGAAGGAACACAGCTTGTTCAACATTCTGTTTCTCAATTAATAACAAATGAGGAATCAACACCCCCACCTTTAGAATTATCCCAACCCGAATCTCAAACTTTTTCAGTTGGTAATATTGAAATTGGAGACAGCCAACAAGAGGTCGAAGCCATGTACGGTACTGCTCTTAATCAAACACAAAATGAATATGGCACCCAATGGGCAAGCTATCATCAAAATTATCAAAATTTTATGATGGTTGCATATGACCAAGACAATATTGTTCGAGGGTTGTTTACCAATCAAGAATTACTTGCTTCCACTCTGGATATTCAAATGGGGACTACTAAACAAACCATCCGTGATTTGCTGGGAGAACCAGAAGAGTCTATTCGTAAAGGACTCTATAATTATCTAATCAACAGTGAAGGTGAATATGATGTGTATCAAATAGACAATAATTTCATCACCTTCTTTTATGATTTGCATGACGGTGACAAACTCACTGCTATTCAAATTATTGAACAGCAATTAGAATTAAATAAAAATTATCTTTATGCAAGTCAAACAACTGAACTACAAACTGGTTTCGAGAGACAATTATTTGATTTGACGAATGCTTCTCGTGTTAAACGAGGATTATCTGTTTTAAATTGGTCGGATCAAGCGCAAGAAACTGGACGCAAGCATAGCAAAGACATGGCTGATAATAATTATTTTGACCATATGAATCTACAAGGACAATCTCCCTTCGATCGTATGAATGAGGATCAAATTTCTTATACATTAGCTGGCGAAAATCTGGCGTATGGTCAAGCAAGCAGTATCTTTGCGCATCAAGGCTTATTAAATTCAGAAGGTCATCGTAAAAATATTTTAAATAATGGCTTTGAAAATCTAGGCATTGGCGTTTCTTTTAACGAAGAGAATCAGCCTTATTTTACAGAATTGTTCTACAAATAAAAAAACAAGTCTTTTACTTTATTCAAAGTAAAGGCTTATTTTTTTGAGTTAGCTAATTTAGCGCATTATTACACTTCGTAAAATTCTGCAATTCTTTTATTTTCAGAATTTTCTATATTATTAATGTTCATTTTTTGTTATGATAATTAATAGTTATAGGAGGTGCGGGAAATTGAAAACGTTTTGGTTAGGTATAAATATTTTATGGTCTATTCTATTTGTTGTTGCAATTGGATATATTTTCTTTCAAAAAACAGACACTTTTGATACAATCCAAACAATTGAACTTCGACTAATTTCGTTCATTCTTATTTTTGTCCTCTTTCTGTTTGTTTTTCTTTGCCAACTTACTTGGGGGGTCAGTCTTAAAAAACAACAGAAAAAACGAAAGAAGGATTGATACGCTGTAATTAGCAATCAATCCTTCTTCTTAATTTAAGTCAAAATAAGTGCGTGTGTCGCATTCATCTTGTTTTAATTGTTTAATTAAACTTTCAGCTCCATCAAAAGCAACTTGGCCTCGTAAAAAATGATTCCAACGCACAGAGACTTGTTCACCGTAGATATCTTCTTTAAAGTCTAAAATGTATACTTCAACTGTTAATTGTCGCCCTTTTTCAAAGGTATCATTATGTCCGATTGAGCCCATTGATGGATACCAGGTATCACCAACTTTCAATTCCGTTACATAAACACCTTCTTTAGGTAAACGAGTGGTACTTTTGGTTTTAATATTAGCAGTTGGAAAACCCAATGTTCGTCCACGGGCATCACCATGTACAACGGTTCCATCAATTTCATAGACATAACCTAATAATTCTGTCACTTCTTCCATATGTCCAGCGTCTAAGTTTTCACGAATACGTGTTGAACTAATTTTACGATCCGCTAAACTCTCTTTAGGAACTGTTAGAATCTCAAAGCGTCCTTTAGCATAATCTGCTAAACAAGACATATTCGCAACATCTTTTGGTCCGTACGTATAATCAAACCCCGCAACAACACAAGCAGCATTTAAGTCAACCATATATTGGTCCACGAAATCTTGTGGTTTTAAATTAGCAAATGCTGAAGTAAACTCCACAATATACAAATAATCGACTTGTTGTTGTTCCATTAGTCGTTTCTTTTGATCCAAGCTTGTTAAGTAACGCATTAATTCTGGTTGGACTTTTTGAAAAACAATAGATGGATGTTGGTTGAAGGTCATTACGGCTAATTTTAAGCCTTTTTCATCGGCAATTTTTTTCCCTTCTTGAATAACTTTTTGATGACCTTGATGAACACCGTCAAAAAAGCCCATGACTAAAACTACATCATCTTTTGGAATCATCGCTTTTTCATAAGGATGACGAATTTCAATTACTTTCATTCTGCTTTTGCTCCTCACTCTGTTTGTAATACTTTTAATGGTTTCACAATTCCTTTTTGTTTTTCATGCGGCTGATATAAGCAAACCACTTTGGCATGATAAAAAACTGCAAAAGGTTCCTTAGGCAAGTCAGTAAAGCCAAATTCTTGGTACGGCAAACGCATCCCATTTTTGACTTTGTTCCATAACTCTTCTGTAATATCAATCCGTTTAAAATCTTTCACACCAAATTCAATTGGCAATAAAATTTGTTCGATGCTTTCGTTTTCCATCGCCTTTGCTACTTGTGCTAAGGTGACAGCCTGCTCTTTGGTAAAACCACCACTGGCTGTACGCGTCAAATCAGACATATGGGCAGGCACGCCTAATGCTTTTCCAGTATCTACTGCTAACGTGCGGACATAGGTTCCCTTACCACAAACTACACGGAACCGCCAAGATTGCGTTTTTTCAACTTCATCCCATATAGGTTCAGTTGTCCGTTCAAAAAGATCTATTTGAGCTTTACGTTTGGGACGTTCGACTGTTTCCCCATTTCTTGCATATTCATATAATCGTTTCCCATTAACTTTCACTGCTGAATACATCGGTGGGATTTGCGTAATCTCTCCAGTCAATTGTTGCATTGCTTTGTCAATTTGTTCATTAGAAAAAGGCACATCAACCGCTTGTTTTTCAACAATTTCACCAGAAACATCTTCTGTCGTTGTACTATATCCAAGCGTGATTTCACCTTCATAAATTTTTCCTGAATCACTGAGAAATTCAATAACTTTGGTTCCTTTGCCAATACAAATTGGCAAAACACCATCGACATCTGGGTCTAATGTTCCACCATGTCCTACTTTTTTTGTATGTAAAATTTTTCTTAGTTTAAATACACAGTCATGACTTGTCATACCGCGTTCTTTCCATAGGGGTAAAATGCCGTTCATGGATACACCTCAATTTATTTTTTAGCCTCAATTATTATAACATATCGTTCTTCACTTGCGTATTATACAATTTCATTCAAACAAAAAACGGAAACGAAACAATCCTGTCTCGTTTCCGTTTCGACTAGTCTTTGTTTAAATTACGAATCATTTCGTCAATTTTATTGCCATACACGACAGATTCATCTAATTCAAAGATTAATTCAGGTGTTTTATAAAGCGACAACTCATGACCTAATTCACGACGAATTAAACCTGTTGCTTTTTCTAAACCACTTTGCGCTTTTTGCTTATCTGAAGCTAAGTCAGATAAAATACTGTAATAAATCGTTGCTTGTTGTAAATCTCCGGTCACATGAACATCTGTAATAGTGACGTCTTGCACACGAGGATCACGAACTTTTCTTCTCAAGATTTGATTAACTTCTTTCAAAATTTCTTGAGCAACTCTACGATCACGATAATTGGCCATTGAGAGACCTCCTATTTTCTAACGTAATTAATTATTTTGCTTTAATTTCTTCCATAACGAATCCTTCGATTACGTCATCTACTTTGATGTCGTTGAATTTATCAATCATCGCTCCACATTCAAAGCCTAATTTTACTTCTTTGGCATCATCTTTAAAACGTTTCAAGCTAGCTAGTTCACCTTCGTAGATAACAATATTATCACGAATCACACGAACACCACTATCACGACGGATAAAGCCTTCTGTTACGTAACAACCAGCAATTGTACCAATTTTAGAAACTTTATACGTTTCACGAACGACCATTTGACCTGTAATTTTTTCTTCAAATTCAGGATCAAGCATCCCTTTCATCGCTGTTTCAATTTCTTCAATTGCTTTGTAAATAATACGGTGTAAGCGAATATCTACTGATTCCGCATCAGCTTGTTGTTTCGCTTGTGGCGTTGGACGTACATTAAATCCAATGATAATCGCATTACTTGCTGCAGCTAAAGTGACATCACTTTCATTCACCGCACCAACTGCTGAATGGACAATATTTACACGAACGCCTTCCACATCAATTTTCTTCAATGAAGCAGCTAAAGCTTCGGCAGAACCTTGAACGTCAGCTTTAATAATAACATTCACGTCTTTTAATTCGCCTTCTTTTAGGCTTTCAAATAAATTGTCTAATGTGACACGAGAACTTGATGCACGTTGTTCCACTAACGCACGTTTCGCACGTTCTTCACCGGCTGCACGAGCTGTTTTCTCATCTTCAAAGACAACAAAACGGTCACCTGCTTGAGGTACATCATTTAATCCTGTAATTTCAACTGGAGTTGCTGGACCAGCAGTTTTATCACGACGGCCTAAGTCATTCGTCATCACACGGACACGACCATACGTGTTACCGACAACGATAGGATTTCCTACGTGTAGCGTACCTTGTTGTACTAATAAAGTCGCTACAGGACCTTTTCCTTTGTCTAAACGAGCTTCGATTACTGTACCGATTGCGCGTTGAGTTGGATCAGCTTTCAAATCTTCTACTTCCGCAACTAATAGAATCATTTCTAATAATTCTTCAATATTTTGTCCAAATTTTGCTGAGATTTCAACAAAAATTGTATCGCCACCCCATGCTTCAGGAATTAATTCATATTCACTTAATTCTTGCATCACATGTTGTGGATTAGCTGCTGGCTTATCGATTTTATTTACAGCAACAATAATTGGAACGTTCGCTGCTTTCGCATGGTTAATTGCTTCAATTGTTTGAGGCATTACACCATCATCTGCTGCGACAACTAAAATCGTAATATCTGTAATACTTGCTCCACGTGCACGCATGCTTGTAAACGCCGCATGTCCTGGAGTATCCAAGAAAGTAATTGGTTTATTATCAATATCAATTTGGTACGCACCGATATGTTGGGTAATACCGCCTGCTTCGCCACTTGTTACACTAACACGTGAATGACGTAATGTATCAAGTAATGTTGTTTTACCATGGTCAACGTGCCCCATGATGGTTACAACTGGTGGACGAGACACAAGATTTTCTTCTTTTAACTCTTCTGGTTCAAAGAATTTATCGATATCTGCAATATCCACTTGAACTTTTTCTTGTGGGTCAATGCCGTAATCTGTCGCTAACAACTCAATTGTATCTTTATCTAATGGTTGGTTTTGGTTAACCATAACGCCCATCATAAAGAGTTTTTTGATAATTTCAGCTGGTTCACGATAGATTTTTTTTGCAATATCTGCTACGTTCATGCCATCTGTATATTCTAAAACTTCTGGTAATTCACGGAACTTACGTGCTGGCACTGCAGGTTTATTGGATTGAGGATGTTGTTTTCCTTTTTTCCCTTTTTTGTTAAATTTATTACGGTTTTGATTGCCACCAAAACTGTTACGATTATTGAAGTTATTGTTACGGTTACGATTTTGGTTATTGTTTTGCCCTTGTCCTGTATTTGAACGGTTTTGATTATTGCTTTGTCCTTGTGCAGTAGTTGAGCGATTTTGATGATTATTTTGACCTTGTGCTGGACGAGTTTGGTTGTTTTGTCCTTGAGTTGGACGGTTTTGATTTTGTCCTTGTGTCGGGCGATTTTGATTTTGTCCTTGTGTCGGACGGTTTTGATTGTTAGTGCGTTGCCCTTGATTATTTGAACGATTTTGGTTTCCACTTTGATTTTGACGGTTTTGGAAGTTAGGATTATTTCTTTGCGATTGGAATTTCTTATCGCCTTGTGCGTTATTTTGTTGGTTTACTGGTTTTTGGGATGCTGGTTTATTTGGTCGTGCTGCACCTCCGCCTAATGTTTGACGTAATTTTTTCTCCTCACTATCTGAGATTACTCCCATGTGATTTTTCACGTCAAAGCCTAGTGATTGTGCTTTATCGACAATCTCTTTACTTGATTTGTTAATTTCTTTTGCAAGTTCGTATACTCTTTTTTTCCCCATGCAATCACCTTCCTAACCTAATATTAATTCCTCGATTCTCTTGGCAAATCCACTATCCAGAATGCCAACCACCATACGGTCTTTACCGATAGCTTGGCTCAGTTCATTTGAGTCGAAATGGTCAAGACAAGGAACTTGATAAAAAGAACTTTTGTCCTTTACTTTCTTCTGTGTATTCTTACCAGCATCATGGGCGATTAAAACAAGTTTCGCTTTTTGCGATTTCACCTCTTTAATCGTCATTTCTTCACCGGTTACCAGTTTACCAGCACGCATTGCTAGTCCTAACATATTGAGCGCTTTTTGTCTATTCATTGCCAAACAACTCTCGACGCGCTTTTTGGTGTGTTACATAATCTAATAATTCTTGATAAAATTCATCCGTCAGTTTGGCTTCTAACACACGGTCTAAAATGCGTTTATCCCATGCAAGTTGCGCTTCACTTGGTTCAATGGCAATATACGCACCACGACCTGGTTTTTTACCAGTTGGATCAATTGAAACTTCACCTTCTTTTGAGCGGGCAATTCGCAACAATTCTTTTTTGGGAAACATATCACCTGATACAACTGATTTTCTCAAAGGAATTTTTCTTTTTTTCATTAGAATCCCTCCAGATGTTATTCGTCTACTGATGTTGCGTCGTCATTTAAAATAACTTCTGCTTCATCAATAGTTGCATCAATTTCTTCTACAATTTCTTCATTGTCTAGTTGTGCATAAAAATCTTTCATGTCTGATTCTGACTTAATGTCAATTTTATAGCCAGTTAATTTAGCAGCTAAACGTGCATTTTGTCCACGTTTACCAATTGCTAACGATAATTGATAATCTGGCACTACAACGGTACATGCTTTTGGATTTTCTGCATCAAAAATAACATCACTTACTTCTGCTGGATTTAACGCATTTGCAATGAAAACAGCTGGATCTTCATTCCATTCTACGATATCCATATTTTCGCCTTTTAATTCGTTAACAAGGGCTTGTACACGTTGTCCTTTGGGTCCCACACAAGTACCTACTGGATCAATATTTGCATCATGTGAACGAACAGCAATTTTTGAACGATCGCCTGCTTCACGAGCAATGCTGACAATCTCTACAATACCATCATACACTTCTGGCACTTCTTGTTCAAATAAACGACGTAATAAATCTGGATGACTACGACTTACAAAGACTTGTGGACCTTTTGAAGTATTTTCAACACGTGAAACGTAGACTTTGATACGATCATGTGGTTGATAAAATTCATTAACCATTTGATCTTGTTTTGATAAAACAGCTTCAATTTTTCCAAGATTTACATAAATATAACGATTGTCTTGGCGTTCAACAATTCCTTGCATAATGTCTTTTTCATATGCACTGAATTCAGTGTAGATGATGTTACGTTCTGCTTCACGTACACGTTGTAAAATAACTTGTTTTGCTGTTTGTGCGGCAATACGTCCAAAGTCTTTTGGTGTTACTTCAAAACGGATTCTGTCACCGATTTCGTAAGCAGGATTAATTGTGATGGCTTCTTTTAAAGAGACTTCTAATTGAGAGTCCATAACTTCTTCAGAAACTTCTTTGACCGCATAGACGTGAATATTTCCCTTTTTTTGGTCAAATTCCACTTCTACATTTTGTGATTGTCCGTAATGACGTTTATAAGCAGAAATCAATGCTGCTTCTAATGCTTCAATAACAATTTCTTTAGAAACTCCCTTTTCAGCTTCTAAAGCATCTAATGCGTTCAACATTTCTTTACTCATTGTCTTTGATTCCTCCGTGTTTAAAATTGAATAGCTAGACGAGCTTTCGCAATATTTTTGCGATCAACAGTAATTTCTTTTTCTCTTGTTTTAATTCTAATTTTTAGAATAAGTTCAGCATTATCA
This sequence comes from Enterococcus sp. DIV2402, assembly GCF_017426705.2. NCBI lineage: Bacteria > Bacillati > Bacillota > Bacilli > Lactobacillales > Enterococcaceae > Enterococcus > Candidatus Enterococcus lowellii. The sequence continues at coordinate 2,338,004 of NZ_CP147251.1, forward strand.
TAGGATTGTAAAAATCCTTCATATTGTTTTTCTCCATCTAATGGTTGGTAAAGAGAGAGATGGATGTATTCACCCAATGCTCGTTGATAATCTGCTTCTTTCTTCAATGGACGTTCTGCTCCTGGAGAAGAAACTTCTAAAAAGTATGCTTGAGGAATAGGATCAGGATCAATGCTGTCTAACTTTTCGCTCAAATGCTCACTGACAAAGGCACACTCTTCAATATCGATGCCACCTTCTTTGTCAATGAAGACACGAAGAAACCAATTCTTGCCTTCTTTCACAAATTCTACTTCTACTAACTCAAAATTTTGTTCCTCTAAAATAGGGGTTACTAACTCGGTTACAGTTTCCACCACAGTACTCAAAATTTATCGCCTCCTTTATTTCAATGAATGAAATTTGCTTCATTCCATAAAAAGAGTGAGGGAAAAAATCGCCCTCACTCACCTCTACTATCATTACGTTTATGAATATAACATAACTTTGGTATAAATTCAAGTTTCGCGCGCTATAGTAGTCATTTGTTCCCATAGCGTAGCGAATAGTCTTGGTATCCATGCTTGTGTTTCAAAATCCATCGGTGCTTGATTTGGAAAAAATTGCAGCATTCGATAAATATATACACCTACAATTAAGCTAAGGACACTACTCCAAAATAATTTAGAATGATATATTTTTGAAATCAATGAATACTTTTGAAAGATGACGATTCCAAAAACGATCGGAACTAACCAGAATAGCGGATGATAATAAAAAGCTTCTTCAAAATTTCCTGAAAGAACGTGTAGACATGCTCGTGTCATCCCACAACCTGGACAAGGCAATCCTGTCATCCATTTAAAAATACACATTAATAATCGGTCCATTCGTCATCTGAAGACTGAAAAGGTGTTTCTTCTATTGGAGGTTCTTCTGCAACTTCTGCACGCTCCCATAAAAGATTTAAATCAGATTGAATAATCGCCATATTAATGATACTAAAACCAACAACACTACATAATAGAAATAGCCATTTGTTATCAGCCATTACTTGATACCCTGTTTCATGTTGAGCGGTCATCATTAAATTATTGATGCGATACCACCAATAAAGCGTGTAAAAACCACATGTTAATAATGTAAAAACCACAGCTAATCCTGGACTTAAACGATAATCCTCTGTATATTCTGTTAATTCTTTGGTTACTTGATACATCCATACAAAGAAATAAATACCGCATGTGATTAAAGTTAATACAACTACCAGTAATACTGAACGCTCGCGTCCAAGAAGACGTCTATTTTGCATAATTTCTCTCCTTTGTTTGTCTCAACTTAGTATACAATGAAATAAACAAATTGATAAGAAAATATGGGGATTTTTAAATAAAATTAGTTTTATTTAACCATTCAGAACCATTTTTCATCATTCTCTTTTTAAAAGCAAAAAATTTCTATGCTCTATAAACTACTAGTTATTGAAGCAACTTCATTATTCCTTCTTTTATTACTGAAAAATCTTTTTCAGTTAAATTAGCATTTATTAACATACCTTTTTGGGTGGTTTCCGTAGACAACGTAATATCCGCAATTTTTTCCTCAGAAACAAAAACAATCTGTGCCGTATTCAACATTTTATGTTCAATCGTCTTTTTCATTAACTGAATCTCTATTTTTGGCAAACTAGACTTTAAATACATTTGGATAATTGGAAAAAGTTTTTCTTTTGAAGCATATTGCAATGTCCATTCTAAAAAAAATTGCTTGTATTTCTTAGTATCTAATAGAGTATATTGAGAAACAAATGCTTCCCACATTTTTTCAAACTCAATCCAAAAATAAGGATAGATTTCTTGCACTTTCGCTTCATCAAAGATTGAAAAAACGGCTTTTACCTTTTCAGAAGTCGGAACAATTTGATCGAGTATAGATAATTTATACATTTGCAAATAGAGATTTTCCTTTTCTTTCGGCATCATTTGTCGAACACGATTTTCATAAAAAAGAAGCCATTTTCGAGCACTATCAGAAAAAGAATTTTGATGTATCTTTTCAAAATTTAATTCTGGTTCAAATTCAACTAAATCTAATACATACATAACAATCAATATAAACTCCCAAGTATCCAAAGACAGTTCGCTATCGGGTAAGACAATTGAAGCAAAGTTTTCAAACACGTTTGATTCAATCGGTTTTCCTAATTGATCAGATTGTTGATTGATGAACAGCCATATACCAAGAATTTCCATATGTTCATTGTCGGTAAAAATATAGAAAGCTTCACAAATTTGCTGACCTAATTTCAGATATTTTTCTGAATCAATCCATTGTATAGAAGATAATTTTCGATGAACAGTATAAAGAAACATAAAAAAGAAGACGCGAATTTGCTTTTCATTACCGACAACGGTAACTTTTGTGCCAATTTTCAAATGAATTTGATAATCAGTCAATGCATCATTTATCTTCTTAATTATGCGACGTAAAGTAGACATGCTAACTGCATGTCTTTGGCAGAAGTCTGACGTAAGGAACGAACGGTGCAAAATTAGTTGTTGATAGATGTGATACACAATATTTTTAGTATAAAGTTCTTCAAAATAACGATCAAAATTGGTTCCTTTTCGTAATAAATAACTTCCATAACGAGTGCCTATATTTAATTGCATTTGTTCTGGTGAATAGAGTTCTGAAATACTTTCAGCAATTTCTTTTAGATATTTTCGAACCGTTTGACTAGTTAGTGATTGTATATAATCTGAAATATCTTTACTTGAAACGCCTTCTTCTTGTTTGTCTAGAAAATAGAGTAATTCTTTTTTTAAAAGTATTTCCTTAGAGAATCCAAACATACACTTCCTCCTCAGTTTGTGTATTCCATAAGTTAATCTTAGCGAAACCAAACATAAATTTCCTCCTCAATTTTCAGCATTCTATAAATCAATTTATGACTAATTTGAAATACTCGCATCTTTCAGTTATGTCTTAATAACATTTATCCCATAGAAACGACTACTCACTCTTGGAGCTTGGATTATTTTTCAACTTAAATCTATAAATCTGATGTGCAATCATGCCTATACTAACTATTAGAAAAATACCAATTCCTACGGCTATGATAATTTGCTCCCAAAATCGTTGACGATTTCCTGCTTCTTGTTCTTTTTGAACGTTTGCTGTATAAGGAACACGCTCACCAGTGACTAACAAACGATGTGAATTAATCATGTAGGGCGTACAGGTTACTAAAGTTACTAAGTCTTTCTCAGCAACTAGTTGTAGTAAAGAGGTTTCATGCGGTTCCACTACTTGAATATCCCTCACCTCATAAGCTAATGTTTGATTTAAAATGTCTATTAAAAAGAGGTCGCCCTTTTTTAATTTAGGAAGATTGGTGAATAGTTCTCTTTCCGGCAATCCTCGATGAGCAGTAATGACTGCGTGGGTTCCATCTCCACCCACAGGATAACTCGTCCCATCTAATACAGTGGCACCTTTTTCCAACAATAATGGCGTGGTTGTATCAAATAAAGACAATTCAACGGCCAATTTTGGAATGTTAATTTTTCCGATAAAATGTTGCTGATAATATTGCTCATCTGCTTTTTGGGAAGGAGATTCACTAAAAGGATCGGCACCTGGTGCAAGGCCTTCCGTTTTCAAACGCTCGTTTTCGACTTCTAGTCGTTGGCGTTCTGCTGCCACATTTTTTTCTTTTGTTAAATAATATGTCATTTGTTGTTGGTCTAAAAAATTGTTTAATGCGTTAACATAAAATGGATAGGTCATAACCATGACTCCCGTACAAAATAAGCAGATAACAGCAATACGAGAAAACAACTGTCGCTTTGATTTTTTCATTTTCGTTTTCCTTCCTCTATCCAATAGCAAGTAGTATCAGCTCGCTTATCCTTTCGAATAATCGAACGACTTCTCAATAGGAATTGCTTCTCTTTTAAACGAAATATATACCCTTTAATTTTGGGCTGCTCTCGGTTTGCAGGCGTTACCCAATAGCAACCGCCACGAATTTGAGAAAAACATACCTTGCCATCTTGATTACTGGTTGTTATGGCAATCTGTTTGTGTCGTTTCGATAAAATAAATCGTTGTCCCACCAATGGTTCTCCATTTTTAAGGTAGATAAATTGAAAATCATAACGATATTTTCCGCTTTGATAATAAACAAATTTGCGCCACATCCAATAAGCAATGGAAACTAAAACTACTGGAATAGCCAACATGAATAACCAAAATCGCTGATAGTGGTACTTTTCTGTTTGCTCTTTTTCTTTTTCCATGACTTCTTCTATATAAGGAATCCGATGAGCCGTGACTAATAAGCGATGCGTATTCACCATATAAGGTGTGCAAGTCACCAACGTTACTAAATCTTTCCCTTCCTTAATTTTCAAATCCTCTAATTCATGTGGTAGTACTGTGTTAAACTGCTCAATTTGATAGGCTAATTTTTCTCCAGCAACGTCAAGATAGAACACATCATCTTGTTGTAACTTTTCTAAATCAGTAAATAATAATTTATTGGGTAAACCGCTATGACCAGTAATTACCGAGTGGGTATCACTTCCACCAATTGGTAAAGAAGTTCCTTGTAAAACTGTCGCTCCTTTTTCTAACAACAGTGAATTGGTTTCATCAAACAACGGGAGACTAACATGGATTTTAGGAATATAGATGGCGCCAATTGTATGGTCTGAAAAATATTGGCGATCAGGATTCGGCGTATTGCCAATAGATTCTTCAAAAGGATCCTCCACTAAGCCCATTCCTGGAATATTGGTCGTTTGTTTATTAGTCCGAAGTACGTCATTTTGTTGCTTCATTTTCGATAAATGTTCTTCTCGTTCAGTCAGTAATTGTTCTTGATTTTCGCGATGCATTTTTTCAATCGTCTTCTGGTCATAATAGTTATTAATAGCGTCTACTACGAAGGGATAACTAAAAGTCACTGCACCAGTTAGAAATAATAACGCCATCAGTAGTTTCAATAAAAGATTTATTCGTTCGTTTTTCAAGTTTTGATCCATCTTTAGCTCCTTTTCTCTAAATAAAAAGGTAACTCCGAAAATGAAGTTACCTTTTTATTCAAGTGACCTTTGATAGAGAAAATCTAATTTCCCGCTAAGCTTCTGCTTGCGCTTTAGATTTTCTAAACCAACTATATGCACCTAACATGAGAGCTGCTCCAATTACTAGGTAAATATAAATTCCGCTACCCCCTGTTGATGGTAATAAGCCTTTAGGTGTATTGGGTACGGTAATTACTTGTGCTTCTTCATACGTTCCTACTTTGACTTCAAATTTAATGGTACCGTCAGGAATTTTCACATATTTATCAGAAGGCGCTTTGGTTTCATTTAATGTATATTCTCCATCTTTTAAACCGATAACATTGACAGAACCATTCGCTAATGAAGTAATCGTACTTTTACTAGTTGCTGTATCTACCCAACCAATTAAAGCATACGCTGTACCGGCAGTGTTTAATTCAAATTCGCCGTATTGACCCGCTTGATTAATCACTACAAATTCTGCACCTGCTAACGTTTTATCAGTATGCGCATCTTTTTTTACAATTTTCTTCCCGCCAGTTTGGAATTTTTCTTTTGGTGTTACTTCTGGTTGCGGAGTATCACCAATTTTGACATTTGCTTTGTTTCCTTCAATTGCATCCGGAACCAAATCTTTTGTTAATTCCATTTGGTAATCAATGATAAGTGTGCTACCTGCTAATGCTTGAACAGTTGCTGAATTGGAGTTTAATGCTAGTGTGAAACCACCATCTCCATTGGCAGTAATTGTATAATCGCTCCCTGCAGTTAATCCGTCAGCAATCAAAGAATCTGCAATAAATTGCAAGCCCTCTGTTGGTGTATCCGTTACAGAATAGGTAACATCTGCAATGTCGCTAGGAATATTTAATGTTAAGCGGAAGGCAATCTTCTGTCCTCTTTCCATATTATAACGAGTGCCATCTTCAGTAATCATGTCAAATTCATCGATATTTTGAACAGTTTTTGTATCTTTTGATGTGATATTTTTAGGGTATAAATGCACATGATCTAATTTTTCATCTGTGAATTTTTCTGTGCTCGCATCAAAAGCATATGCTGGTAATGCTAATACAATTGGAGCCGCTTTTTGAGTGACTGTCACGTTCCCAGGTGTTTTAGTTTCAACAAATAAATAGACTGCATCTAATCCACCACTTTTTTCTGGTAAATTGAAAGTTGCTGCTCCCAGTTCATTGGTCGTAACACTAGTTAAACCAGTGAAACTATTAGGATTAGCCGTATAAGCAGCAATAACTGCAGCTTGTGCGGTTGCTTGGTCTGCATTTTCAACCGCTGCATGATATTGTGTGGTCACATCATAAACAGTGAAAACTGCTCCAGGTAAAGCTTCTCCACCAAAATCAGTCATTTCCTTCCCTGTATTTTGACGAGGATACCCTTCTGGATACTCATCATTAAAAATCACTTTGTGTAATGTCACCGGAACTTTCGCATCATCTGCATAAGCTGTTGCAGAACCAAAAATTCCCACCAATAGTGGTAATACCAATAAAGACATAAAAATACTTTTTACAACCTTTTTCATTTAATTTCCTCCTAAATGCTTATTAATAATTTTGGATACTATTTTTTGAAAATTGGGGAATTCGCTAATAACTTTTTTATTTCGTCTGATTATTTACTTGTTTTCGATAAAGCAAAAACGCAATCGTCAATAAAGCAATACCTAAGATACTAATCATTGACTTTGCTTCTCCGGTAATTGGCAACGATGGTTTCCCAGGCTTGCTGGGTTTTTCCGGTGTCGGTTGCTCAGGTTTTGGTGGTTCTGGTTTTTTAGGAAGCTCAACACCACTATTCTTAGGATATAAATGAATTGTTGAAAGATAACTTCCAGATACTGATGGATTTTCAATTGGCAATACTACCAGCATTGGTGCTGCTAATTCACGGATTTCTTGTCCCTCTATTGCGGGTGCTTTTGTTTCTAAAAATAGATACGCACTATTATTAATAGCAGGCGTTACGTTTACAATAGCTACTCCATCTTCATTTGCTACAGTAGTTGTCACCACTTCTTGAAGCAACGGATTATTTACATCACTAGAAAATTTTCCTCTTAATTCTTGCATCGGTGTATTCATTACTTTAGTCATTAAAGTTTCTAATGATTGTGTTTGCAATTCTTCTGCAACCCAATCTGTAACCTCATAGACTTCAAAAGTAACATTATTTAACCCATACGTTTCTCCATCGTTACTATCCATTTCCAGACCGGTATTTTGTGTATAATCTGGCGTAGCATTGAAATCTTTGAACATTTTTTTGTGTAAAACAAATTCAATGGCGGATTCTTTTTCTTCCGCATGAATAGACGTCGGATAAATAGTTGACGCAAAAGAAATAACGAGCAGGATTATGACAGTTGAAAAAATTTTTTTCATCTTACTCTAGCTCCTTTCGATTGCGATAAACATAATATCCGCCAATAACAATTCCGATACCAACTACCAGTAATGAACTAATAACAAATACCTTTCTCCCTTGACCACCCGTTGCTGGTAACAATCCTTTTGGCGTATTGGCAATGGTGACTTCAATTGTATTGTTGCTTTCATCTTTTAAAACAACTTCAATTGCTTCTTCATTCATTGCTTGATTTCCATAATTAACAGTGACTATGCCTGTGTCAGAAATAACTACTTTAAAGATCTCTTCAAGCACCACAAAGCCTTCTGGAGCAGCTACTTCTTTGATTAAGTAAGTCCCTGGTTTAAATAAGAATAGGTCATCCGAATCATCCGCAATAAATTTCCCAGTACCTTCACTGTTGGTAGTTAGTTTGGCAAGAAGCTGATCTTCACCTTGTTTTCGAACCTCAAAGACCGCTCCCGCAAGTTTTTGATTTGTCTGAGCATCTTTTTTCAGAATTGAAAATTCAAATTGGCGTAATTGATTGTATTTAGCAAAGACAAATACTTTTTTATTATTGTCATTACTTAGATACCAACCATCTGATGAAGGGAGTGTATCCCTTTGAATTATCGTCCCTTGTTCATCTTTTAAATTCCCTTCAATGTCTACTTGAAATTTAAAGATGGTATCATCGACTTTATAACCAGTAGGTGTAACGGTTTCTTGAAGACTATAAAACCCAGGTGTAAGAGACTTAGTTGAAGTGACATCATTGGCAATCAAATCATCAGGTTCGCCTACAATTGTACCAGTACCATTCCAACTGTCTTCGTACTTTCTTAAAGTTAAACGCGCGCCATTTAACTGCTCATTATTTTCTTTGGAATATTTTTCAGTTGCTATTAATAACTTTTTAAATTGATTCTCAATAGTATAGTGAATGGTATTTCCTTCAATTGTAATACCGTCTTTTTTATTATTAATCGTGACTACGCCTGTATCACTTACTTTAATAATCCATTGATCATTAGATAGTGTGTGACCATTTGGCGCTTGGATTTCTGTTAAAGCATATTCACTATTCAATTCTAGTTTCGTCTCTTCTAATTGATACGTACCATCCTGTTTATCGGTTAACAGCACGCCTTCATTTGGAAGATTTCCACCGGTTAATTTAAATTGAGCACCTGTCAACGGTTGAGATTCTTGGTCAGAAATTTTAACTATTTTTAGCCCTAATGGAGTGAAAATTTTTCTGTTGATCCAAGTCGTTCCGTCTTCATTAGAAGTTGCTTCATAGCCATCGGGCACATTTAATTCAGAAAATTTATAAATAAAATCGTTGCCTTGATTATTAAATTTAGGCAACCACAATGTTTCTTGACCACCTTGTGTTTTAGAAATTTTTTCAATATTTTGTCTTTCCCACGTATCGGACTCAGAAGACACTAGGCGAAGATACCCCGTTTTCCACGCTTCATTAGTAATCGTTTTACTACGTTCAACAGAAAAATCTAAATAATCTGGACGATGGGAGGTATCTTTATCGTATTCCTCCCAAATCTTTTTCAAGTTCAACTTGATACCTGGAGCTTTGGCAGATGGTATACCAAAATCTATTTGATTATTTGGGTTATTTCCATCTGGTGTTAATTTAGTTGGACCATTCATTGGGTACCATTTTTCAGGAGTAAAATCCTCATCTTCCGTATTAATACGTACTTGATAGTGAAATTGAACTTCTTGTCCTTTTCCTAAATTCAACTCTGTTACATCTAATTTTCCATTAGAAATTGCTGCAGTAGGTAAATTTGAGATATTGGTACTTCCAACACTACGAACTGTGACATTAGTTGAATCATAAGAAAACTGGGTACCAATTGGATCAATAATCGAACCATCCACAATCGTATTAAACGAAGCGACTACATTTTGAGCTTGTTCTAATAAATAATCAGTCACTTCTGCCGTTGTTTCTGCATCTCGATATAATCCAGGTGATGCAAGTAAACTAGCTCTTGCTCTTACTTGTGCTTCAGTTAAATAATTTAGATCGGCTCCTAACTGAATTCCTAATGTATGAAGAATAGAGCCACTATTCTGGGCTATTTTGGCCGCACCTAATGTAGCTGCCCAAGTATTCCAAATTCTAATGCCATTAGTTGTATCATAATATCTTCCATTACCACTATTAGGCGGTATGATATTTGGGTCGCTGTTGCTACTAGTCCCCGCAGTATAGTTTGACCAAGAATTAAACGCCCCACTTCGTAATCCAGATGTATTCCCTGGCTGATCTTGATGTGAATTATGAAAACTTGTCCCATAAACGGTACCATTTTCCATAACTGCTTGTGTCACTCTTTTTGAAAAGGTAGGAACGCCATCCGTCAGTAAAATCATCATTTTGTTACTGTTGGTACTGGATAAAAGCATATCATTGCCTTTTTCAATTCCATTTTGAGTGAATGTGCCACCATTAAACGTTTGACTCAATGCATTATTAATATTTGTTACATGTTGAGTATCGGATACAGGTTTAATTGGTTGCTGAATTAAATCAACATACCCAGGACTCGAATAACCTACAAACCCAACATTTACGTAATTGCCAATGCCCGCTTGATTAATCAGCTGAAAAAATTCTTTTACACCTGCACGAACTGCTCCAGCTCGGTCATTCCAGCCATTACTGCTACTAGGCTCCATGCTTCCAGACATATCAACAACCAGCACAATATCTACCGGTTCAATATTCTCTTTCTGATTTCCACGTACATTCAAATAGACATCATATAATCCTGGAGTACTGGTTTCTTTGGCATATTTACGAATAGCAAAGTCAGCATCTTGTCCAGTACCACCATATTCGATATAAGAATCTGTTACATTGTTAGAATTTCCATCCCAACTATTGTTTCCATCCCAACCACTTGCTCCGAATTTTTTTCCTTGATGATTTCTAACAGTTTGGTTATTTGTTGGATTCCAGTAATGTTTTGGATAAGTACCATTTTCGTTCGTTGTATATTCTGGATTGATTGCTGGATAATTCGTTAAACTATCAAGCGAACTCGCAATACTGAAATTTCCATTAGGTTCAAATGTATCGCTATTGGCATCTAAATTTTCTTCTGTTGTTTCTTTTTCAGAACTTGTCGTTGTTTGGGACGGTTCTGTGCTGTCCAATGATTCTTGTTCACTTTCCGTACGAGCTGTTGAATTCGGTTTGTCATCTGTAACAGCTTCTTCTTGCTGTGTATTCGTCATTTCTATTTCAGAGCTTTCAATCGTGGTTGACTCAACAGGGATTTCGTTTTTTGGGTTCACAACTGGCAGACGTAATTGATGTGGTCCTTCTATCTCGGATGTAAAAACATCTGTTGTAATTGTTTCAGTCTCGGATAATTCATCTGCTTGTATTCTCAGCATGACATTTGTAACTGAAAGCTCAGTTACTAGCTCCACTGTACCAGTAGCTGTTTCTGAAAATTCATCTTGAACAAACCAATTATTCTCATAGTTCCAGCCATCAACTGATTGAAAAGGAATACTTTTTCCATCGGCAATCAATTCCAACTTTAGCTTTTGTTTCGTATTGGCAGTTTTCTGATACGAATAATTAAATTTCCAATTAATTTTCTCGTTCGTTTCACTTGAAACATAGTTAATTTTTAATTCAGGTGTATCAATTATTTTTTCAGAAATAGTTTCTTTTTCATCACCAAAAACTTGATATGCTTGGGTTAGTGGTAATAAAAAATTGATAATTAATACGAGTAAAACAAATCCTATAAAGTGCTTCTTTCTCATTCTCCTCCCCCTTTCTCGCCTTTATCTTATAACAATTAAATTGGGGAATATATTTCATAATCAACCCCTCAGAAAAGCTAAAAAGAGACATTTTTATAAAAAATATCCCTTTTTTATAATTTTATATTAATTATTAAACGTTATAATTAGCTACTTCAAAGCATTATCATAATCTAATGTCTTAAAAACCCTCCAACATAAATTCCTCACATCTGAAAAATCTCGTTTTTGCACCTTTAGATGTTTCATTTTAGAACATATTGTATATAAAAAAATAAGTTATCATTAAAATAGTATTTTTTTCACAAAGGGGAGGGTAAAGCATGCTCGGTTTTGATTCATCTGTGTGGATTATGTTTGATATTATTCAACTGTTAGATAATCAAACAGATTATATTTCAAGTGAAAATCTATTATTTTTACTTGGTTATTCTAATATTACACAGGTAAAAAAATTATGTAAAAAACTGCAAGATGATATAAAAAAGTGTTATACAGAGAAAGAAATGACTCTAGTTATTAACAAACGACATGGGATTCGGTTATTACGGCATCCAACTTGTAGTTTTCAGGACTTATTTAACTTGATATTATCTGAGGATATTGCCTATTGTATTTTTAAAGAGGTACTTATTCAACGAGTTGTTTCAGTTAAAGAATTACGCGATCATTATTTTGTCAGCTTCTCAACCATTAAAAGAAAAGTGAAAGAAATCAATAACACGATAAACAATTACGATTTGCATATTACAGTTTCACATCAATTAAAAATCCGTGGGAAAGAATCAACTATTCGTTGTTTTTCTTTTTTTATCTTATTTATGATGCATCGGCAATTATCAAATATTCCCTGGATAGAAAATAAAGAAAAATATTTTAATCTAGCAAAGCAAATCAGCCACTCACTAAATTTAAACTTTACTTTTGTACAAGAAGAAATTTTAGGCCTACAATTGTTTATCTGTTGTTCAGCAATTGAAAGAAATTATTCCTTCTATTTTAAGGAAATGAAATTTCCTTTTATTAAAGATATAGATTTTCCAGCTAAACCTGATTTTCTTACTGATTGGAACAATGAAGAATGGTATTTCCTTTTGCTAATGGTTCACAACTCAAATTTATCGAACTATACAATTCCTTTAGGTTTCGATAATCTGTATACGCCAGAATTGGAGCACGACTACAAACTTTGGATAGCTCTTTTTGAAAAACATGTCGCTCCTTTTGACGATACTCAGGCTGAATTCATTTATCAAAATTTTATTCGACTATACTTAGGAAGTTTCTTTTTTAAAATAGATCAAAAACTACTTCTCTCATTTCCAGGTATTGGCTTTAAAATCAAAGAGCATGCGCAGCCCTACTTCTTTACCCAAGTTCAAAAACTATGGTATGACTTTTCCGAACAATGTGGGACATGGGCGCACAATCATTTTGAAATGCAAAGTGTCTTGTTATGTCAATATCTATTATCTGCGAAAAGACTTCTACCAAAAATCAATATTTATCTCTATACTGATCTATCTGATTTATTTTTAGAACATATAAAAAATGGGATAAACTCTTATTTTGCTAGTAAATATAATATTGTTTTTGTAAATAAACCTGAAGAAAGTGATTTAATCGTAGGTACAACTAAATATCCCCAAACGGCAAGTTCTATGTATCAGCATCAAATACTCATTCAAGGATTACTAACGCAACAAGACTATCAACATCTTGTAGAAATAATAAAAGAGCTACTAATTCATACTAAAGAATCAAATTTATAATAAGCAAAACTCTCTAAATTTTTTATAACTGTTTTAAAAATATAAATTTCACACTAAAAAGACTGCAATACAAGTCATTTTAACAAAAAAATACCCGAACAATAGCGAGACTTCTTTAAGGAGATTCTCTTATATCGTTCGGGTATTTTAATTTTGTTTGTATTTGTACCGTCGTCTCTTTACATTTGTTATTAACGGCTAAAATTATTCACATCAGCAACAATTGCTTCCACAAATTCTGGCAATAATTGAACGGCAGTTTCTTTACTACCGTAACGACGGATATTTACGGTACCATCATTTACTTCTTGATCCCCTACAACAATTTGGTAAGGAATTTTTTGTGTTTGTGAGGCACGAATTTTGTAACCCATTTTTTCATTACGGTCGTCTACTTCTACACGGATACCTTTTGTTTGTAACATTTCTTTGACCTCATAAGCGTAATCGCTATGTGCTTCAACAGAAACAGGAATAATTGTTGCTTGGATTGGTGCTAGCCAAGTTGGGAAAGCGCCTTTGTACATCTCTGTTAGGTAAGCAACAAAACGTTCCATTGTCGAAACAATCCCGCGATGAATAACTACTGGGCGATGCGTATTTTCACCATCTTCACCAACGTATGTTAAATCAAAACGTTCTGGTAATAAGAAGTCTAATTGAATAGTTGATAATGTTTCTTCCATTCCTAATGCAGTTTTCACTTGAACGTCAAGTTTAGGTCCGTAAAAGGCTGCTTCACCTTCTGCTTCAAAATAATCCAATTCTAACTCGTCCATCGCTTCTTTTAACACTGCTTGCGCATGGTTCCACATAGCATCATCATCAAAATATTTTTCAGTATTTTTTGGGTCACGATAACTTAAACGGAAACGATAATCTGTTAAATTGAAATCCGCATAGACAGATGTCATCAAATCTAATGTACGTTTGAATTCGTCTTTGATTTGGTCTGGTCGAACAAAGGTATGTCCATCATTTAAAGTCATCTCACGTACACGTTGTAAACCAGATAATGCTCCAGATTTTTCATAACGATGCATCATCCCTAATTCTGCAATACGGATTGGTAATTCACGATAAGAATGAATATCGTTTTTATAGACCATCATATGATGTGGACAGTTCATTGGGCGTAAAACTAACATTTCACCATCGCCCATGTCCATTGGTGGGAACATATCTTCGTGGTAGTGATCCCAGTGACCAGAACGTTTGTAAAATTCTACATTTGCCATAACTGGTGTGTATACATGTTGGTACCCTAAGCTAATTTCTTTATCAGTAATGTAGCGCTCGATTGTACGACGAATAGTTGCGCCTTTTGGTAACCAGAATGGTAATCCAGAACCAACTTCAGGTGATAACATAAATAAATCTAATTCTTTCCCTAATTTACGATGATCACGTTCTTTGGCTTCTTCACGCATACGGATAAATTCTTTTAAATCTTTTTTATCAAAGAAGGCAGTTCCATAAACACGTTGCATCATATGGTTATCAGAATTCCCACGCCAGTATGCACCTGCGACTGAAAGTAATTTGAAAATTTGGATACGACCAGTTGATGGTACATGAGGTCCACGACATAAATCAACAAAATCACCTTGTTCATAAGCTGTGATGATTTCATCTTCGGGTAGTTCATTAATTAATTCTTCTTTATAAGGATCGCCAGCAAATAATCCTAGCGCTTCTTCTTTGGTTAAAACACGGCGAGTGATCGGGTTGTTTTCTTTTACAATTTTCATCATTTCAGCTTCAATTGCCGGTAAATCTTCGGCCGTTACTGGTTGTTCACCATTATCAGTGTCATAATAAAATCCAGAATCAATGGCTGGACCTACCCCAAAATGAATGCTTGGATATAATCGACGCATGGCATTCGCCATTAAATGTGCAGTTGAGTGACGTAATAAAGCTAAGGCTTCTTCATGATTTGGTGTTACGATTTCAATTGAACCGTCTTCTTCAATTGTACGATCTAAGTCAATTAATTCTCCATTGAATTTTCCGGCTAAAGCTTTTTTAGCTAAACTTTTAGAAATGCTTTCGGCGATTTCTTTCGTTGTAATTCCAGATTCAAATTCTTTTACGGCACCATCTGGAAAAGTGATTTTTAACATGCTATTTCCTCCTTCAATTGCTGATTGATAAGAAAATCAACCACGTTACAAGTTCCTGTTTCATCTATTTAAAGATGACTTGCAACAAAAAAGTCCTAGTATCGCATAGCGATACTAGGACGAATACTTTCGTGGTTCCACCTAATTTTAAACACGATAAATAAGCGTGTTCCTCAAACGTGATAACGGTACGACCGCTTTTGCTTCAACAAAAGTTTCGAAAGTGGTCATTCCCTGGTTTTCTTCTAGAAAAGTTTCAGCCTAGCTTTTCCTCTCTTATTGAAGACTCTCAAGTGCAGTTGTCTTTCTCATCAATCAATTATGGTCTTATTTAACCACTTCTTACAGAAAATTGCAAGTAAGAAATAAAATTATTTCCAAGCTCCATTATTTCCATAAGTTCCTTTTTTCATTTCATTAATGATGACATGAATATTTTCTTTTGGTGCTCCGCTTGTTTTATGAACTGCCTCTGTTACTTCTTTCATCATTGCTTCTAATTGCTCGGGTGTTCTTCCTTCTAATAATTCAATATGGACAAATGGCATGGTTCTTCCTCCTTTATAAGCATGCCTTTATTATACTATTTTTTTAGCTGTTCTTGTAAAAATTCAAGCAAAACTTGTGCTTGATTATATTGAGGATTTTTTGCACTATAAATCAACGTAACATTCTGGTTTTCCAGCCATTTTTTGATAGTAGTTACGAACTCAGATGTATAGGAATTTTCTGCCAATTCTTCAAGATACTGTTTTGTAAACCATTGAAATTTTTCCGGCTCATGGTTAAATTCTTGTCGAAGCTCTTTAGTTGGTGCAATTTGTTTTGCCCATAAATCTAGTTGTAATTTTTCTTTTTTATTCCTCTTGGCCAAATTCTATCCACTAAAATTCGCTTACCATCAACTGATTGGACTGTGTCATATGCTCGTTTAATCGTTAAATTTCCCATAAAATCACCTACTCCTCTATAGTATACTGCAATCGAATGATAGAATAAAGTATCATAACTATTCGGAGGTGTACGATGGACTATTTAGCAATTTATAAGCGATTATTTGCGATTGCCGAGGTAGGCTTAGTCTACGGAAAAGATGCATTTGATCAAGAACGCTATACAGAATTACGACAGCTTTCTTTACAACTCATTCAGCAGTTAGGTAACGAACCATTCGAAGTTATAGAAGAATTATTTGCTCATGAAATTGGTTACCAAACACCCAAAATAGATGTTCGTGCCTTTATCACCAAACAAGATAAGGTGTTACTAGTGCAAGATACAAAAACGAAAGAATGGTCCTTGCCGGGCGGATATGGTGATGTTGGTTTATCGCCAAAAGAAAATATCATCAAAGAAGTCCAAGAGGAAACAAATTTACTAGTTACTCCAAATAAATTGTTAGCCGTTTTTGATACCAATTTACGAAAAGATATTCCACAAATCTTCCAGTATTATAAACTCGTCTTTGCTTGTCAAGTTGTATCTAATTCTCAAGCATTCGAAAAAAATATTGAAACTTCACAAATGGCATATTTTGGCTTAAATGAGTTACCCTCACTTTCAAAGAAACGTACAACCAAAGAACAGTTAATCCAATTGTTTTCACAACACGAGACTTGTTATTTTGAGTAAAAAAAAATCCATCAAAATTCCCCAAACTACCTAGTCTAGTTTGGGGATTTCGCTTATTTTATTTTTTCTGCTAATGATTCTGAAGCAAGCTTGCCTGAAGTCAACGCCCAAGCATTATTTGCCCCAGATGGAGAATCATCTCCCATCACGCCACCAACAATTTCACCTGCTGCGTACAAGCCTAGAATAATTTCTCCTTCTTTATTGATTACTTGTAATTGTTCATTAGCAACTAAACCACCCATCGTTGTAGCAAAACGTGGTTTTTGTTCAACAAGATAATACGGTCCTTCACCAATTTTTTTCGGCATAAATTCAACTGGCCGTTGGAAATCTTTATCTTCTTTTACTTCAACGTATCCATTATACGTCTCAATTGTACGATTCAAAGTAGTCGCATCAATAGCTGCAGCTTCTGCTAGTTCATTTATCGTGTCACCATGGAAGAAATAAGGTGTGGTTGAACCATTATTCTCTAACCATTTTTCAATATCATTTTCACTAATTCCCGCTTCTGCAACAGCTGGTTTAAATAAATCAAATGCTTCTTGATCCATTAATAAATAAAGCATTTGTTCTGGCTGAGCTAATTCGACTTCCAAAATTTCTCGATTACTTGCACGTTCATTAACCACACGCTTGCCGTTCGCATTAATTAAAATAGCATTTTGTTTAAACACTGCAATATTACCAGCAATTGTAGACTTGGCTTTTCCTTTTGACACTTCGACACCATTTGGATAGGTTTTTCCATACTCCATCAAACGTGTAGCTGCATTAATTTCATCAGTTTCAGTTAAAATAATGCCATCGCCTGTGGAAGATTCTGGTCCGTAATACAATACATTTTTCAAATTATCTGTTAATAATTCTTGATTATTTCCATAGCCACCAGAAGCAATAATTACTGATTTAGCTTTTACTTGATAGGTTGTACCATCAGTCGCTTGAGCAACAAAGCCATTGACTGCTCCATTATCATCGACCGTCAATTCATTGACTTGCGTCTCTAAATGAACATCAATCTTGGTTTTTTCAATCTTTTCACGCGCTGTTTTAGCAAAACCAGGACCACCATCTGTGTATGCTAGTTCTCTATCGTAGCTGTATTCTGCCAGTTTGTGTAAATCTGGTTCATATTGAATACCCACATATTCATGTAACCAATCAGTCGTAGAACCTACATTTTCTGCATAAAGGTTTAATAATTCAGGAACATTTTTTTCATCGCCATTTTTCATAAAATCGTTGACCATACTATCAACATTATCTTGCTTGACTCCAGCTTCTTCTTGAAGTTTTGATCCCATAACGACTTGATTCCCACCACTAATGGAAATAGCGCCACCCAAGTAACTCATTTTTTCAAATAAAACTGTTTTTAAGCCTAACTCATCTGCACGTAATGCAGCAGACATCCCGGCAGCACCACCACCTATAATCGCAACATCTGAAGTTAATTCGATGACCTCATTTGATTGTTCTTTTTCAACGGCTACTTCTTTTAAAGCTTCTGTGTCTCCACCAGCTTTTTCAATAGCTTCACTGATTGCAGCCAAAACTGCTTCATTCGTCAAAGAAGCACCACTTACTGTATCAACACCCAAAGATTGGTATTCAACGACGGATTCGGGAATTTCTTGAAGTGATTTATCACTCAAGCCTTCTGTTTCATGGTGTTCAATTACTTCAATCTTTTCTATTTTGTCAGTAGTAAACGTCACCTCGACGACAATTGGACCATTCTTACCTTCCCCTTGTCCCTCAAATGTTCCCGCTTTATATGTTCCTTGTTCTTCTATTTTTGTTTCATTGTTTGTACACGCAGATATTGATACAAAAATCACAAACAAAAAGAAAAGCATACCAACAATCTTTCCTATTTTTTTCATATAACCACCCCTATTGTTTATTTATTCACTAATAAAGTATAAAACGCATTCAATGAAAAGGCAAGCGGATTTTATAATTAATTCACAATCTCACAAAAAAAAAGCAGATAGTATTAACTATCTGCTCGAAATTCTAATGCTAAACGGATTGTTTCGTCCACCAATTCAGACTGTGCATCAACAATCGGATGCGTTTCATCTTGGGTCGCTTCTTGCATTAAAGAAAGTTCTGTACACCCTAATAAGACGACATCACACTGTTGCTCGTCAATCATTTGATTTAAAATAGAGAAATACAATTCTTCATTTAAAAAATTCTGTTCTTTAATGTCACGATAAATCAGATTCGTTACTTGTTGTTGAATTTCTTGCTGAGGTATGATTGTCTCAATATTCTCAAAAGCATTCAATTCATTCTCATAGACTTTTGATTGAATTGTACCTTCAGTTGCTAAGACACCCACACGAATTGGGCGGTTTAAATTAGAAAATTTCTTTAAAATCGCTTGAACCGCTAGACGTGGCATATGCAATAAGGGAATAGTCGTTTCATTTACTAATTCATCATAAAAATGATGCGCTGTATTACACGTGAGCACAAAAAAGCGTGGTTCCAAAGCTGAATATTGACGAATATCTTCTTTTAAAGCAGCAACTGGACTTTCTTCTGATTTTCCTAAAATAAAAGCTGTTCGATCAGGTACGGTTGCATGATTAATCAATACATAGTTCAAATAATCTTGATCTGAATGATTGGGCGTACGCTCATTTAACACATGGACAAAGCTTTCTGTTGCTAATGTCCCCATTCCACCTAAAATTGCAAAAAAATTTTTCATACACATCTATTTCTTTCTAAAGTATTCTTTGTATCGTCCATAATACGAGTAAAATATATGTTGTACAAGTAAGTAGCGTTTGATACTCATGTCTTCTTTGTAAAAAATGGTTGAACCATATTGCTTATTCTTTAAATATTTCATTGCTTCGTCTTTATCAGGACCTTCAGCAATATATTTTTTCAATATACGTTTTGGTACACCAATCCATAATTTATCGCCTTTACCGTAAACTGTTTCTGTAAAAGGCGTCTCCAAAATATAATCTTCTACTAAATATTTTGCTAAATTATATCCGCCTAAAGTCACAAAGAAACTACTACGCCCTTGACGCAAATTAATTTCAAATAATTTATATTCGCCATCACGTTCATCATATTTCATATCGAAGTTTGCAAAACCAGAATACTTAATTTCTTCTAAAAAGGATTTGATTTTCTTACAAATATCTTCATTGTAATCCGGCATGATTGCAACATAGTTCCCAACTGATTGTGGTGTTGGATCCTCTAACAACGGATGTCCCAAACACATCATGCGAACGTTATGTTGTTGATCCACATAGGCGTTTAACACACGCATACGTGAATCATCTCCAGGAATAAAATCTTGGCAAATCATTTCTGAAGTATATCCTGCACGATAAATTTTAGCCAATACGTCATCGAGTTCTTTTTGGGTATCAATAATAAAAGCTTTTTTACGACCTTCGAAATCAATATCTAAATATTCCACACTGTTTGCTGGTTTTAAAGCTACTGGAAATTCAAATGGTAAGCTTACTGATGGTGTTTCTTTGAAAAGTTCTTTGGTAATGATTAGTGTTTTTGGATAGGGCAAGCCATATGTTTCACACGTCTCATAAAAAGAAACTTTATTTGATAACACTTCTTGCGTTTTTGCATCTACTGTTGGACAAATAAATCGTTGAGATAATTCGTCTTTAAAATGAGTTACTAACTCAGTGTAGACATCCCCACAAGGAACTAATAACAATTTACGTGAATCATTCGCATATTGCTTCATCAATTCTCGCATTGTTTGAATAAATCCTTCTGGTTCACTGAAACCTTGGTGCGCATGTACGTTTACGATTTTACTGTACTTTGTTGCAGAAAGGAAAGCAGCACTATGGGCTTCTGAGACAATTCCATACTCTTCATAGAAGGAACGCGCCATCCCATAAACATTGATATCGCTACCTAATAAAATAGGTTGAAATTGTTCCTTAATCTTTTCATTCACTGTTAAAATCACATTCTTTCGTTCATTCATTCTTGAATTAGATACTTCAAAATTTCCCAAGCTGATTCATGTTGTTTATCGCTATGATTGCGTCGATTGTAAGTACAATCAGCATAATATCTTCATCAGTATAACACAAATCAAGAAATACAAGACAATCTCTTTCTTATTTTTCGTCAATAAAATAGACTTTATACCAAACTAAGAAAGAATAAATTGTCCAAATTTTACGACGTGCATCAATTTCCTGCGTATAATTTTTATCTAACATATCAAGAATTTTTTCTTGATTGAAAAATTCAGGAACAAAATCTGCTTCGAATACACCACGCACTTCTTTGTAGAATTTTTCCTCATGCAACCAATCTTTAATTGGTACAGGGAAACCTAGTTTTTCACGATCTGCCCATTCATCTGGCAAATGACGATTCGCCGCTTTTCTAAAAGCATATTTCGTATTTTCAGCATTCAATAGATATTTCACAGGAATACGTTCTGCTAATTCCATCATACGAATGTCTAATAATGGCGTACGTGCTTCTAAAGAATGTGCCATCGTCATTTTATCTGCTTTTAATAAAATATCTTTCGGCATCCATTGATGAATATCTAAATACTGCATTTTCTTCACTTCTGGTAGATCCGGTACTTTATCGTATTGTCTTTGAGCAATTTCACGTACTGTCTCACTCTTACGGAAATTCGGTTGCAAGTAGATATCTGCCTCTTCTTCTTCAAAAACGAAGGCTTGTCCAATAAAGAAATCTTCTGCTGGAGCTAAAGATTTATATAAATGTAAGCTTCCTTTGAAGTTTGGCATTTTTTTAATGGTATGAGCTAAACGGTAACGTGATTTCTTCGGTAATTTTTTCAATTTTTCGGCAAAAACACGCACTGATTTTGCTTTTGTCGCAAACCCATAATCTGTATATCCAGCAAACAATTCATCGGCACCTTCTCCTGAAAGTACAACGGTTACTTGTTCACGAGCTAATTTTGCTAAGAAATATAATGGGACACATGAAGGATTTGATGCTGGTTCGTCCAAATGATATTGGATATTTGGAAAAGCTTCAAAAGCTTCTTCACTAGTAACTAATTTTGAAAAATTACGTAACCCTAAACGCTCAGTTAACTTTTTCGCTTCATGCGATTCATTGTAACTCTTATCACCGAAACCAATCGAAAATGTATAGTTTGGTTTACTTACGGAAGTCACAAAACTTGAGTCTACACCGCTTGATAAGAACGTACCCAATTTTACGTCACTAATTGAATGTGCCGCAACAGATTCTTGAACGGCTTCATCAATTAAATCAATTGCTTGTTCTAGTGTCATGTCTTCTTCTGAGAATTGTGCATCCCAGTATTGCGTCATTTCTAATTCACCATTGCGCACAAAGAAATAGTGCCCTTCTGGAATACGGTACACATTTTTGAAAAACGTTTCATCAATGGCCGAATATTGAAACGTCATATAAGGTTTCAAAGCTCGAGGATTGATTTCTTTGACAAAATCCGGATGATCTAAGAAACTTTTAATTTCAGAACCAAACATAAATGTCTCATTACCTTGATAGTAGTAATAAGGTTTAATTCCAAAGTGATCACGGGCACCAAATAATTCTTGTTTTTCACGGTCCCAAATGGCAAAAGCAAACATCCCACGTAATTTTTTAACGATATCTGTCCCAAACTCTTCATATCCGTGTAAAATTACTTCAGTATCTGCTTTTGTAGTAAAAATGTGTCCTTTTGCTTCTAATTCTTTTCTTAATTCTTGGAAGTTATAGATTTCTCCGTTAAAAATAATCGCTTTTGTTCTATCTTCATTAAAAATAGGTTGATCGCCACTTTTTAAATCAATGATACTTAAACGTCTAAAACCTAGCGCTACGTGTTCATCTACAAATTCACCGGAACTATCCGGTCCACGATGGATAATTCGATCCATCATTTGGCTAATTTGTTCTTTTTTTTCTTCTATTGAGTATTTGCTCGTCACAAAACCAACGATTCCGCACATATAAATCCACCTATCTAAATATTTAATTATCTATCTCATAATCAATTTCCCGCTTTGACCACAATAATAGTCTAGTATAGTATAGAATACCTAATCAAGATAGTCTAGGAGTATACAAAAAATTTGGTTTTTTTTAAACAAAAAATGAAAATTTCATGAATATACCATATAAACAGGCACATAAATAAAAAAAGGACAATCTCCTTGTCCTTTTACAACGTTATCCAATATCGTCTTACTAACATCTGATCAGAACTATCTATTACTTTCTCAGCTAAAACACCTTGATTGGCCTCAATAATTTTAGCAGACGCATAATTTATATCGTTACAGGTCACAAGCACTGTATCAATCTCACGTGTTTTCGCTTGCTTCAGTGTCTCGTTTAAAATGATTTTTCCGTACCCTTTTTTTCGTTCGCTTGGTCGTACGGAATAACCAATATGGCCACCGAAATTTTTTAAATAGGCATTACTTAATTCAAACCGTAGATTACTCATTCCTACTAAGCAATCATCTGTTTGACGAATGACTAACCAAGTCTCAGATAGCGCATAATTCTCCGGAACCGTAGCTTTTGAACGAAATAATTCCAACAAATTTAGCCATTGCTCAATCGAAGGCATGTGTTCTAAAAAAGAACTCCCGTCGATGGTATCCTTACTTCTTTGAAATTCTTGTTTGTACTGTTCAATTTGACTAGCATACTCCATAGAAGGTTGTTTAAAAATTAACATTCGTTCACTCCTTTTCATTGCAAGTTATTTTTCGTATAGTCCATCACATTTTCTGCCGTTTTTTTATCATAATAAAAGGTGGTTTTTTCCGCATATCCTTGCGCTTGTTCATGAAAAAAAGCTTGCGTTAATAAAAGCGACTCTGTAATTGTGGAAGCATTTGAAAAATCCAGTAGCGATTGAAATCGTTCTTGGTCAGCTTTTGCTAAATGAGTAAACAAATATTTATAATTTTTCCCAATATTCAGCGCACCCTTTTCCAAAACAACTTGCCAACTTAATAATCGCAGCAATTCTTGTTGACAAATCCCATACAAATGATCGATTGCATACACTTCTTCTTGACGCGCTACTCCTTTAACTACATAAGTCGATACCCACCAGAACTCATTACAACAGTCTTGAAACATCGCCTCATCAGGTGCTTTTATCCAATAGACTGCATCACTTAGCTTTGGTACAGGAAGTAACACATTTTCTGGGTCAGAAATTATTTGGAAAAGTGGTTCTTCTCTCATCCATTGTGTGACGGAGGAAAGAGGACATAAGGTTAAATCGATTCGATTGCCATCTTTGAATAACATTAAGAAAGTAAATCGTTCCCCTAAGGTTGGTGGGAACAAGGTCATTTCTTCAGGTGTCTGCATGATTAACAATTCACCAAAAGAAGCCAACCAGCCTCTGTCTTCTAATAATTCGTCTTTATTTTCTACCACATAAACAATATCATAATCTTGAAATGAATCACGAGGTACTTTAGGATTGGCACGTGATCCGCTAAGTGCAACGGCCTTTACGCCTAATTTTTTTGCAACAGTTAAAAGCAATGTCATCATTTCTTTTTCGTTTCGCAAGTAACCCTCTCCTTTTCTTCTCATTTTAACACGTTTTGGTCCCATTGATAGTCGTTATATGCTATAATTTTATGGCTATATTTTTTAGGAGGTTGTCTGTATGAACGAACGTTTACTAGAACAACAACAGGTCGAATCTACCATTAAAGTGATTCACAATGAGCAAGAAATGATCAAAAAGCAACAAGAAACGTTAGAAGATTCTTTAAACTCACAGTTAAAAGAAATTTCCGATAAAAAAATCAATATTGGTTCCGAAGAAGCCTTTTATGAATCAGTGTTAGAGTACCAACAACATGAGCAAGAACTAATGCTCCGCTATAAAACAGCAGAATCACAAGAAAAACGACTTAAAACATTAACCACTATGGCAAACAGTCCTTATTTTGCGCGGATTGATTTCACAGAAGGTAACGAAGCCAAAGAAACCTTGTATTTAGGGATTGCTTCTTTGCGAGACAACAAAGAAAATACTATTGTCATCGATTGGCGTGCGCCTATTGCTAATTTGTATTATGAAGGCGAGCTTGGAACCACTTTTTACCAAACAGACACGGATGAATTTGAAGTCGATTTATTATTAAAACGTCAATTTAAAATTCAAGACGGACACTTGCTTTCAATGGTTGATACATCTGAAGTCATTAATGATGAATTTTTATTAGAAATTCTAGATGAAGCTTCTTCTTCACAAATGAAAAATATCGTGTCAACCATTCAAAAAGCGCAAAATCAAATTATTCGTGATACTACGAATAAAGTTATCTTAATTGAAGGGATTGCAGGTAGCGGGAAAACATCTGCTTTATTACAACGGATTGCTTTTATCCTTTATCGTAATCGTAGATGGTTGGATGATCAACAGGTCTTATTATTTTCACCAAACCATCTTTTTTCTGATTATATCGCGATGGTCTTACCTTCTTTAGGTGAAAGTGAAGTACCAACAAGAACTTTCCGTTCCTTTTTACAAAATTTATTGCCTAATTATGAAATTGTTCAAGAAGAACAACAGGAAGAACAATTTTTAACTGGTGCAAATGATCGTGTCGAAAAATTAAAAAATGGCTTGACTCTAGTGCAACAAATTCCACGTTACGTCGAGGGGATTACCCCTTTTGGTCCATTGTTCCGTGACTTAAAAATCAAAGGTGAAACATATATTACCAAAGAACAATTACGTCAATGGTATCAACAAACAAATGACCAATTGCCACTTTATCAACGTACACAATTATTACAAACAAAAGTTTTGAAAAAAATCGGTGGGTTAGAAAAAGATGAGGCAAAAAAAGATTGGGTCAAAGAAGCGACACGAGAAAAAGTGCAAGAGATTTTTGAAAATGATCCCAATTTGGAAGATTCCGAAGAAAAAGAACGTCAACTGTTTAACAAAGTCCGTCGTCAAATCGTACGTAAAAAATTCCGTGCATTAACTCGTGGAGTAGAACGTTTCCAATTTATTAATTTTCCTAAACAATATTTGCATTTTCTAAAACAAATTCAACCAAAATTATTAGAAAAAGCCGCTATTTCTAGTGAAGATTGGGTCCTGGCAAGCAACCAAACGCGTCAACATTTGAAAAATAAGCAACTTACACAAGAAGATGCTTTATTATTTATTTTGCTACTACGTCGTTTGTATCCTGTACATGTCGAACAAAAAGCTCGCTTCATTTTCATTGATGAAATGCAAGACTTTCCACCTGCACAGGTTGCTTTATTACGCGAACTATATCCTCGCGCAGGTATGACATTATGTGGTGACTTGAATCAAAAAGTTTTTGGAAATGAAACTATCGTACATTCATTAGATCAGCTCTTCCCTGAACAATCAGTTACTCGTTATCAATTAACGACAAGTTATCGTTCAACAGAAGAAATCACACAATTTGCTAATCAATTCTTATCTCAAGAAGATCAAGTAAAAACAACCGCTAGAAGAGGACCTTTACCGCGCCTCGTAAAAAAAGTAACAAATGCAGAAAGTCTTGCTTGGTTGTCTAATGAATTACAAGATACAGATAAAAATCAGCGCTGGCGTACGGCAATTATTTGTAAAACAACGGAAGAATGTGAGGCTTTATACGCTGAACTTTCAGAAGAAATGCAAACAAAAGTTCAATTAATTATTTCTGAAGAAGATTTTATGAAACGTTCAATTATGATTATTCCAGCCTTCTTAGCAAAGGGATTAGAATTTGACCGCGTTTTTGCTTGGAATATTGGAAAAAATTTCCAAACAACACAAGACCAATTAGTTTTATATACCATTGCTACACGTGCCATGCATGAATTATCTCTCCTGACTATTGGACGAGACAGTCCTTTACTAGCTAATGCAAGTTCAGCCACTTATCAGTTGATTTAAAAAAACACTCAAGTTCATTTTGCTGAACTTGAGTGTTTTTTTTTACATTAATGGTGCAAAAACTTTTAACATCCACCCTAAAACTTTGATAGACCTTTTTTCTTTTAACGCATCTTGCATAGTTACCTCTTGAGATTGAATTAAAGTTTCTTGAAAATCCTGTTCAATATCGGCTAATGTCTCAACATCTTCCATATATAATCCACATTCAAAATGATGGTAAAAACTGCGATAATCTAGATTAACTGTCCCTACAGTAGCTTTTCTGTCATCACTAACAAAAACTTTTGCATGAATAAATCCTGGCGTAAATTCATAAATTTTAACACCAGCTTGTAATAAACTTTTATAATGGCTTTTTGCTAATGCAAAGGCATATTTTTTATCTGGGATGTGTGGCAAGATAATTTTAACATCTACCCCTCGTTTGGCTGCTAAACGCAATGCTGTCTCCATTTCACCATCTAAAATTAGATACGGTGTCATAATATGCACATATTCTGTTGCTTTATTTAAAATATCAAAATAAATAAATTCTCCCACACGATCATCGTCTAACGGCGCATCACCATATGGAATAACATACCCTGATTTTTCAATTTCTGGCTGAGGTCTCTGTAACCAATGTTCAAAATCTAACACACCATCATCCATTGCCCACATTTGTAAAAACATCAATGTAAAACTCTCTACTGCTTCGCCTTTTACTTTAATCGCCGTATCTTTCCAATAACCAAAACGTTCGACCTCATTAATATATTCATCTGCTAAATTAATGCCTCCAGTATACGCAACCTTTCCATCAATCACACAGATTTTGCGATGGTCTCTGAAATTATAAACCGTTGATACAAAAGGATACAGCGGTGCAAAGACTTTACATTTGATTCCTAATTTAGCTAATTTTTTGGGGTAACTATGTGGCAATAAAGAAAACTCATTAAATCCATCATATAAAAAGCGAACTTCCACACCTGCAGCTGCTTTTTCAATCAGGACTTCGAGAATCTTTCCCCACATCTTCCCTTCACCAACAATAAAATATTCTAAAAAGATAAATGATTCAGCTTTTTTTAATTCCTCTAATAAATCGTAAAATTTATCTTCTCCTGTTGGGAAATACACTAATTCAGAATTCTCATAGACTGGGTATGAACCTGTTCCCGATAAGAAAGTCGCAACACCCAACAAGTCTTTTTCCGTTTTGATTTTTTCTTTGACCGTTGAACTAGTTTGAATAAGATTATTACTTTCATTTTTCAAACGAATCAAGCGACGTTTTTCTAAACGATGTCCTAATTCTAAGCGCATATAAAAATAAAAAAAGATACCAATAATCGGAAGCACCGTAAACAAGATCATCCAAGTTAATTTGACACTGCCATCACTTGAACTATTCAATAAAAACATGTATCCAAAAATAGTTACGACAATTGCACCACCATAAAAAACATGTACATAATTGGTGGAAACGTACTGAAAAAATGCTAGTAGCATCAAAATTTGCAAAAGCAAAACAACAATGACAATTCCCACTCGGCTAAATACCAGTTGCAACAAGCCCTTTTTCCCTTTTTTCAATAAATAAATCGGCTCGTCCGACTCGTTCATTTTTTCTTCCTCCTTTTATTACGCAAAGAAAAAAGCTGAACATATTCAGCTTCTCTTTACACAAATAGCATTGTCTTCGGATATTTTAATTTTACTATCTTTAAAATCATTTGTAGTTCTGATAATTGTTCAGGATTACTTGGGTCAAATGACCGACTATGACGACCGATTCTATCACTATTGATTAAACTATAAATTCGATTCCAACCTTCAAATTCATCTGCTGAACGGAAATGACTTAATGGGAAACCAGCACCTTCTATAATTTCGTAAAGACGAAACGCAATATACGAGCTATCTACTACCCAATAAAGAATTTCTTTTTCTTTCTCTTTATCATAATCAATTAACGCTTTCTGTGGTCGATGCTCAACCAACCAATCCAGCAAGGCAAAGAATCCTTCCATACGATAAGGCGCATCAAAAAGTGCTTCTGACTCTTTAGAAGAGCGAAAAATCAATGGAATCAAATATTTATTTTTATAAATCAGTGTCGGCACACGATCAACAGAACAATGTAAATAATAATTTAAATAGCTTGCTCCCTGATAACTCCATACCCGATACCCTTGAACTCCTAATGACTCATATTTTCGATAAAGCTTTCCACAATCTTCAATTGAGACAGCAACCTCAGATAAACGATCATAGCCACTTAAAATCCGATCAAAGGGTTGTAACACAATTTTGTCCTCCACTGCTCATCCCCCTGTTACATAAATAGAACACATTTTCCTTATCATACCATATAATGCGAACATCAAACTACTGTATTTTCAAAATTCACTTATAAAAGGATGAGGTTTTTACGCCTCATCCTCATTAACTAATTATTTTTTCCTTAATTCTCGAATTGCTCCCATTAAAAATCCTCTGCTACGATTTCGAGCTTGTTTTTCTTTATCAGTCAGCTTTTTTTTACCAAATGGGCTCTCTTTTTTCTTGCCTGTTCGTAAATTTTTAGAAGCTTCCATCCAGTTTTTTGCATATCGATTTGGCATCTAATCACGTCCTTTTTATTATTATAACAAACAATCAAAATAAACGCATTTCTTGCCTATTTCAGCTAAATTTCTTTGTAAAGTAGCCGATAACAGTAATAACTATAAAAAAGGAGTGTGAGTTATTTTGAAAATTTCTAATCATATCCCAAATATCCAAGCGCAATCATCCGTTTCCCAACAGACAGAAACCGAAACTGTCATAAAAAAAGCCGAAGCTTCTACACAATCTACTCCAAAGAAACAGGTAAGACCAGAACCTAAAATTCCCATTGATAGTTTTAAATGGGTAGAACATGTTCGTATTCATCAACCAGAAAAATTCATTGAATCCATCACTTTAAATAAAGAAAAAAGTTTAAAAGGTTACCCAGATGTAACTATTTTACCTCATGGTTTATCCGTCAAAGAATATTATGCTGCCGAAGCTCTTAAAGCAGAGCAGAATTTAGAATAGAAAAGAAGTTGTTGAAGAGATTACTTCAACAACTTCTTTTTTTATTCGCCTAAATCAACGTTGTGGAAGATTTTTTGAACATCTTCTAAATCATCCAATACATCAATCATTTTTTCAAATTTCTCTAAGTCTTCCCCAGTTAACATTACTTCATTTTGTGGAATCATTTCCATTTCAGCAATGTTAAATTCTTCGATACCTTTTTCTTTTAAAGCTTCTTGAATAGCATGGAAGTCTTCTGGTTCTCCATGAACCATAATTTGTCCATCATCTTCTTCCACATCACGAACATCAATGTCTTTATCCATTAGATATTCTAAAATTTCATCTGCATCCGTTCCTTCAAAACCAAATAACGCTGTGTTATCAAACATATACGAAACGGCACCAGAGACACCCATATTTCCGCCATTTTTACCAAAAGCAGCACGTACATCTGCAGCAGTTCGGTTTACGTTATTTGTCAACGTATCAACAATCACCATTGAACCGTTTGGCCCAAAGCCTTCATAACGTAATTCAGAAAATTGTTCATCACCTGAACCTTTTGCTTTCTCAATTGCACGATCAATAATATGTTTTGGTACATTATATGTCTTTGCACGATCGATAACAAATTTTAATTTTTGGTTTGAGTGAGGATCAGGATCACCTGATTTCGCTGCTGCATAAATCTCAATCCCAAATTTAGCGTAAACTTTACTATTGTTTGCATCTTTCGCAGTCTTTTTAGCTACGATATTTGCCCATTTACGACCCATAATCTCACTTCGCTTTCTATTTTTTCATTTCATCATATATTTGATGAAATTTATCCTTTATCATTATACTTGGCAGAAGCGATTCTGTGAAGTACTTTCTTACATAGGATTATTACGAATTGGAAATTTACCAAAATTTTGTTCTAATACATCTGAATTTGCCATTTGATAGACTTTATCACTACGAACGGTTAATTTGTATGCTTGCTCTTCTTTTTTTCCAATTTTAGAAAGCACTGGGTAGTCTATCACCGCTTTTTTCTCTTTTAGATAACGTTGCCCATTTTCAGTGAAACCTAACACATGTAAATAGTTACTTTCCCATGCTTCTTTAATATCGCTCGTTTTAATATTTAGCAAAACATAACATAATAAACGTTGGATTCGCGTTTGAGTATAACGCTTCGTTTTTACTGCTTGAACAAATTCCTCAAAAGAGTTTGCTTCATAAATTAACGATTTCAAACGGTATTCCAATCCTTCAACCATTTGATAAATCTCTCTTAGCTCATCAACCGAACTGATTATAATCCGATATTTAAGAAATTCCCAATAATTATTCCAAGTGATTTGATACGCCTGCAAATCACTCGTGGTTTGTTGTGGGACCACTTGTTCAACCGACAGGCCCTCAATTATCGCTTTACGAATTGCTGTAGCACTTGCAATTTCATTGTGAATTTCTTTTGAATGATAGCTTGCCCCAATTCTGGGTAAAGGAATACTTTTCATTGGATTCGTATACTGTGCATTTTCTTGAGCATAAGTTAATCCTAAAACATGATTCGGTTGCTCTCCTGTTAATAATAATTGCGGATAAAGCTCTCGATAAACTTCCGTCATCGTTTGTGCATAGGTCATTGTTGGATTGCTTAACTGCTGAAAAGTTTGATTAATGGTTTTCTGATTTTCCTTTACAAATTTCCCAAATGCTTGATAATCAAATTCACTAGCTGCATCTGTACCAAAGCAATAACTTTCACATTTTAACGCTTGCAACAGTAAAATACCCCCACGCGCAAAATAATCAGCTGACTGCAACGACCATTGAATGGGCAATTCCACTACCAAATCCACGCCATTTTGTAAGGCTTCATTGGCACGCATCCACTTATCAATAACCGCTGGCTCTCCACGTTGTAAAAAATTACCACTCATTACTGCAACGACAACATCAGCTTTTGATAGTTCTCGAGCCTTTTTTGCATGGTAATTATGTCCATTATGAAAAGGATTGTATTCAACAATAATGCCACATGCTTTCATTCTTTCGCCTCTTTTTCTACCAAAAAATGTTGTTCAAGCTGATGAATGACTTTCAATTCTGATTGAAGGTCTCCTTGATTTAATGCCGTCCATTTTTTTTGCTTAATTTCTTTCATCATCGCCTGCGCAGCGTAATCATCTTTCAGAACATATTTTGTATACACAGCTTTCAATCGTTGATGACTAATAGATGGTTGTCTCAACGTTTGTTTTAGTTGCTTATCATTCCATAAAACAGTGATTCGTTCATCATCTGGATTAGTTAAGCATAATGCAAAAAGCAATTCTTTCTTCAATTCCAGTCGATAAGGTAAAATAAGATCCTCCTGATTTTGCCAAATGCATTCCAAGGACTGACGATATTCTTCCCATTCACCATAAATTAAATAACGTCCAGCAATTAAAAATGTCTGCCAATCATTAAAATATGTATGCTTCGGATTACTAGCAATAGGTTGAAAGTAATCTTCAGGTAATTCATCATATGCATATCCTAAAGAAGTCAGATAATTCACTTGCAATTGAAGATATAATAAATCCCTTTGCTCTTTGCTAGAATTTGCTAAGCGGTAACTCATACCATCATTAAAACTTGTAGGAATTAAATTTGTTACTGCCATAAAAACACCAACTAAACTAAAAAATAAAGCATACGAATTATGAACACCCAAAATAAGCAAAGCTAGCAGGCTCATTGATAAATTGCCTAATCCTCCACCCAATAAATATAATTTAAACACAAATTTTTCTTGTTTTGGCGGAATCATCAAACATTGCCCTAAAGTTCCTGGAACGTTAAAACGATGAAAAGAAAATTTTCCGTCTTTGTTTTTAGTTAACACCATAGAAAAAAAACGAATACTACTAAATTGATAACCCGATAACTTTCCAAAAACTAAATGTCCCACCTCATGAATAACAAGATGAATGACAAAAAAGAAGCAAACCGCAAACATCAGTACTAAATACTGAAATATTCCCCATTGCTGATAGATAATCGTATACCAAACAAAAAACAAACCAATTGTTCCTCCGAAGATAAGTGATGCAAGTGTGGAGAAAATTTTTTTCATAATGTTCCTCCTATTTTAACTATTTTTCTCTATACAAATAAACTCCTTGTTACATCATAAGGAGTTTAAAATATGCTACTACTAATTTAATGCCGTTTTCAGATTACTCACTGAGTCTGACAAAAATACCTATCGCATTTTTCATGTGCAGATTATATATTTTAGCAATGAAAATTTAATACAAACATAAGACATCGCATTTACATAGTTCATCATACAATCATGAAGACTGCAACGTAGGAGGTGTGGTATGCAAAAATTTATAGAAGTATTTCAATCCATGCAGTCATGAAGACTGTAACGACAACAGGAATATTTAATTCTATATTTCTGTTCACACCTTATAAAATTTGTAACATACACCTAGTAGAAGCTTTTCAAACTCGTTATTTTAATCCAACTCATTGTATAGAATATAATCATTATTTTAGCATATAAACAACAGCGATAAAACAATTTATATTGTTATACTCTAACTCATCCTTCAAATTCTGTGAGCAATTTATATAGGATACACATAGTTCATTAAAATCATTTACATTTTTATGTTGCAATTTTTGAATGACCCCTAAATAAGTCTTATTATTGATTTTCAAACTACCGTTTATGCTGGTGGAAGACTGCAACACGCTGATGATAAAGGCGTGGGGTGTACATAGTTTATTTCAATCCATGCAGTCATGAAGACTGCAACGAAGAGATTTTTACTTTGGCATTAGGCGGTAAATTAATTTCAATCCATGCAGTCATGAAGACTGCAACCAGATGTCGCAACAGAAACAGAAGATTCCTTTGTAATTTCAATCCATGCAGTCATGAAGACTGCAACAAAAGAAGACAAAAAAACACCCTCACAAGCATAGATTTCAATCCATGCAGTCATGAAGACTGCAACTGTAGTTTCCCCATTTAAAAAGGGGAGAAGCTTTATTTCAATCCATGCAGTCATGAAGACTGCAACATTTAGAAATGAGTGGTTCTGCTTGTCGAGAGTATATTTCAATCCATGCAGTCATGAAGACTGCAACAGTGCAAGTTGGGCTATGCAGGAGTATACACCTATTTCAATCCATGCAGTCATGAAGACTGCAACAGCAAGAGTTACAGACAAGGAAACACTATCCAATTATTTCAATCCATGCAGTCATGAAGACTGCAACTCGTCTCGTTTTAAAACCTCTACGGGTTGTATGATTTCAATCCATGCAGTCATGAAGACTGCAACGCTAAAAAATCTATGCATTTGGTACTTGCGAAAATTTCAATCCATGCAGTCATGAAGACTGCAACGAAGTTGGTTCGCTTCAAGAGATAAATATGGAAATATTTCAATCCATGCAGTCATGAAGACTGCAACAGAAAAGATTGTCGAAGGACATGGTAAAAAGCTAATTTCAATCCATGCAGTCATGAAGACTGCAACTGAATCAGTCTAAATCCAAGCGGGCTTATTTGTTAATTTCAATCCATGCAGTCATGAAGACTGCAACTGATTGCGCTTCTGTTCTTGTTGTAAGTGTATTGGCATTTCAATCCATGCAGTCATGAAGACTGCAACTGGTACTAAATAAAGATTGTTTGTTTCAACCGCAAATTTCAATCCATGCAGTCATGAAGACTGCAACTAATTTTTGCAACTGTTCTATATCTTCATCGTCCTTTATTTCAATCCATGCAGTCATGAAGACTGCAACGGAAGGGAAATACGAAGCTGACAAGTGGTGGAATATTTCAATCCATGCAGTCATGAAGACTGCAACATAAAGCAAAAGGTGCAGCTCTTGATGCAATCGGTATTTCAATCCATGCAGTCATGAAGACTGCAACCCATTACTTTGACGGCGCAACGTACGTTTTTACCATTTCAATCCATGCAGTCATGAAGACTGCAACTCATCGCTCTGCCTCCTGTTCCAATACCCATTGACTATTTCAATCCATGCAGTCATGAAGACTGCAACCCGTTGAGCTATTCCCTGTGCTAGCCGAGTTGCAACATTTCAATCCATGCAGTCATGAAGACTGCAACGGCGATTTATGGAGAAAATGGTCTGAAGAGGACACATTTTCTGATGAGTATCGCCCAATTATATATATTTTTTGGTAAAATTGAATATAATCGTATTTATTTCCTCATCATTTTATCATTTAATGACATTTTAGTGGTGCGAATCTCCTAGGGAATTTATGGGAGCTTAGGATTCGCACTCATTACCTTATTATTTTTTTATTACTTTATTTTATCATGAAAAAGAACAAAAAGATCCAAGAACAACTAAAAATTGTCCTTGGATCTTTTTTATTCAGTCACTAATGCTTTCTTTTCTAATAGCTGATTAACCTCGGTGGATAATTGTAGAAACAATTCGTGATTATCATTTTCTAAGGCTTGATCGATTTGTCTATATAAATCTGCAATTTTCATCTCTACATCTTCTGTGAAAAAATATTCTTCTAGTTTTGACACAACATCAGCGTCTAATGTTTCATTCCAACGATGATATGGATTATCTTCTAAAACAGCTAAAAAGAATTCATTTTCCCATGAACGATTAAAGCGGCATTCTAAATATAGTGGATGCTTCCAATTCAACCGGATTTCATGAAAAATTTGATCACTATCTGTAAAGACTTTATCTTTTAAAAATAATGATATTGGTTCACCTTCTAGGGTAGTTGCTTGAACACAAATCCCACGAGGTGTTTTATCTGCATGTTCAACAAAATGAACATTTTTCAATATTGTTTCATGATTTGTTAAATAATTCAAAATCCAAGAAACTTCTCGACGTGAAAAAGACTCATGTGACACCAACCAATTTAAAAAACGTTTTTTATCTGCAACATTGATGGTCATTTTTTTCACCCTATCTTTCTGATAAATCGTCTAAAATAGACTGTACCTCCAAATCACCTGGTTCATGAGCTAAATAATGAGACAACAGATGACGCGCTTCCTCTAAGCGCCCTTCTTCACGTAAGAAAATACCATATTCTTTCATAAATTCAGGCTCATGGTTTAAGGCAATATTTGCCTCTTCATAATATTTTGTAGCAGAATCGAATTCTTCCAATTCGTTATAAGCATGGGCTAGATTCCATAAAGCATACGGATTATCTTGATCTTCCATACGGCTAATGGCATCAATCACTTCATCAAACATTTCTTCATTTAAGTACAAATTACTTAATGTTAATAATGTCTCATCTGCTTTTTCGCCAGTTTCTAACGCTTTTACTAGGTAATCTTCTGCTTTTTTTACATCATGTAATCGATAGCTATTTTCAGAAGCGAAATGATAAAAATCAACTTGGTAAGGATTTTCTTGAATCCCTTCTTCAATTACTGCCTGTGCTTCTTCTAATAACTCTTCTTCTTGTAATGCTTCTGCTAGATATAAATATAATGCTTGATACTGCGGATTCATCACACGCAATTGTTGTAAATAATAAATAGCTTTCTCATTTTCTTTCAATTGTAAATAGACAAAAGCCGTCTGAAATAAACGATCATCTGTTTGTTCGTCTTCCAATGCTTCTTCTAAAAATAAAACTGCTTCTTCAAATTTCCCTTGCATACTTAACGATGATCCAATTCTTTCGACAAGTGAGATTCCTGTGACATCTAAAGTCTCATCTTGTAACAGTTTCCGATAGATTTGTTCTGCTTCAACAAACTTATCCATTGAAAAATATAATTCCGCTAAAGCAAATTGAATTAAATTCTCTTCTGGCAATAATTGAGCCGCTTCTTTTAATTTTGCTTCGCTCACTTCAGGAATTCCTAACACTTGATACAAATCAGCTGTAATCAATAAAGCTTGTGGATATGTCTCGCTTGATTTAGAAATGGCTTCTAAATATTCAAACGCTTCTTCCATCTCGTTATTCTCAATTGCAATTTCTGCAAGTGGTAAATTATAGGCATCTTCGCTTGGTTGACGCTCTGTTAATGTAATAAAAACTGCTTTGGCTTCTTCTAAAAAACCAATAGCTAATAATTCTTCTCCTAATTCTGCCAAAATAGCATCATCATCTTTTTGTAATGCTTCTTCTAAAGATAATTGTGCTTCAGCTAAATCTTCATTTTGTAACGCTTGAAGCATTTTTTCACTGTATGTCATTTTCTTCCCTCAAATCTCGGCAATCATTTTTTGATAATGTTCCATCGATTGTATTAACTGATTTTCAGTTATTGATTGCTCTCTTCCTATTGTACCAATTTCTGACAAAACCACCAACTGTGGGTACTTTTTCTGTAAATGTAACACATTTTGCAAGTATTCAGCAACCGAAATCTGCTCTGGAAAAACAATCGGAAAGCCTAAATGCTTTAACCAAATCATAAAGTTTTTAATTCGAAAAGTTGTTTCTATAATTTCTAAATTCCAAAATAAATGCAATACCATTCCTAAAAAGCGTTTCATATTTTCTGAGAGCAAATGGCCATTTTCTGTATGATAAAATGCCTCTTCGAATATTTTACCGAATCCTTCAATTTCTTTTGAAGCTTGCTGATAACTCTCTATGACTTGGGACACAAAGGCTATAAAAGAAGTTGATTGCACTTGTTTTCTATTTGGGAAATTTTTAAATAGTGTTTGTAGAAATGCATAATTATAAACTAGGCCTACACGAATAAATGCTTGTAAATCCACTAATTTCCCATCATTTTGTCCAGCAACAATGGTTTGATCTAAAAAAATTTTTTCTGGTAAATTCTTTTCTGTTAACAACATTTCCATCGATTGCTTACAAATAAACCGTTCTTCAACAAGAGCTGCTACGAATGAACGCAAGGTGGTAGGCAAGACCCAAAAATTACCTGATAAAATAGTAGTCTTTTGAATAAAACCAGTCAACTGAATGACACCTTCGTTTCCAAAAGCAACAAATAAATACTCTTTATTTGGAGAAAATTGACCTAAAAAGTCTAATACATCCATTAATTCCCGAACATGATTTCCATAAATCAAGTTACTACAAACATACCAATCAATTGCTTGTGGAGAAAATATGTGTTGAATTTTTTCAAAAAAATGATCGTAATAGCGTTGATTTGTTAAAACAATAATATGTTTATTTGCAAACATTTCTGGATGAATACTTGAAGATAAAATTTCACCATAAACAATAGCTGTTGTTGCATTATTTTTTTGATAATTTAACTGCATCTTTCTCCCTCCTTGTTATGTATTATAACACGTTTATTTAAAGAACAGAAAAAAGCAAAATCCCGAAAGATTTTGCTTTTTTCATTAGACTAATAAGGTGAATAACGATTGGTTTTCACTCAAATCAATATAGGCAGGATCAAACTCAGCAATGCGTTCAAATAGACTTGGAACATCTTCACGTGTTTTTGATAACACACCTAAGACAACCGGCCCTGATCCACGATTGATTTTTTTCGTATATTCAAAACGAGTAATATCATCATCTGGACCTAACACTTCACTAACAAATTCTTTCAATGCTCCTGGGCGTTGAGGAAAATTGATAACAAAGTAATTCATCAATCCTTGATATATCAATGAACGTTCTTCAATTTCGGCCATACGATTAATGTCGTTGTTACCGCCACTAATAATACAAATAACCGTTTTCCCTTTAATTTCAGCTTGCATCGATTCTAATGCTGCCACACTTAATGCACCCGCAGGTTCTGCGACAATTGCTTGTTTACTATACAATTCTAAAATTGTAGAACAAACTAAGCCTTCATCTACAGTCATCAGCTGATCAACATATTCTTTCGCATGTTGATAGGTAAGTTGTCCGACTTCTTTTACAGCTGCTCCATCTACGAATTTATCGAGTTGTTTCAAGGCAACAGGTGCGCCGTAATCAAAAGCCTCTTGCATAGAAGGGGCTCCTTTTGGCTCCACTCCAATAATCTTAGTTACTGGACTAACATCTTTAACATACGTGCTAACACCACTGATTAGGCCACCACCGCCAATTGCTGCAAATACATAGTCAGGCTGATAGCTTTCTGCTAATGCATCTGCCATCATTTCAACTGCTAACGTTCCTTGACCAGCAATAATTGCTGGATCATCAAAAGGATCGATAAATGCCATTCCTTTTTCTTTTGCAAAAGCTTTAGCTGCTGCTGCCGAAGCATCGAAGGTATCTCCTACTAATTCAATCGTGACATTATTGCCACCGAAGAAAGAAACTTGTGATACTTTTTGTTGTGGGGTTGTACTTGGCATAAAGATGACTGCTTGTACTCCGATTTCTCGACAAGTATAAGCAACTCCTTGCGCATGATTTCCGGCACTCGCACACACAACACCTGATTCTAATTCACTTTGCGGACGCTTTTTAATCGCATAATAAGCGCCACGCAATTTGAATGAACGTACTTTTTGTAAGTCTTCTCGTTTTAGTAGGATTGTTGCTTGATATTTTTCTGATAGATATCGATCATATTGTAATGGTGTATGAGCAACAGCTGATTTGAGTAGCTGATACGCTTGGTCTACATCATTTCTTGTTACTAACCCCAAATTATTCACACCCCTACTTATGTCTTAGTCGATTGTTTTTACGAATGGCATCATTTTTCTTAATTCAGCACCAACAGCTTCGATTTGGTGTCCAGCACGTTCTGCGCGCATTTTCTTGAATTCTGGGAAACCATTTTCGTTATCTTTTACAAAGTTGTTTGCAAATGTACCATTTTGGATGTCTGTTAAGACTTCTTTCATGTTTGCTTTAGCAACTTCTGTGATAACACGTGGTCCAGAAACGTAGTCACCATATTCGGCAGTGTTTGAAATAGAATTACGCATTTTAGCGAATCCACCTTCATAAATTAAGTCGATGATTAATTTCATTTCATGACATACTTCAAAGTAAGCTAATTCTGGTTGGTAACCAGCTTCTACTAATGTTTCAAAACCTGCTTCAATCAAGCTAGTTAAGCCACCACATAGAACTGCTTGTTCACCGAATAAGTCAGTTTCAGTCTCTTCTTTAAATGTTGTTTCTAAAACACCTACACGAGTTGCACCAATTCCTTTAGCGTAAGATAATGCTGTTTCTTTCGCTTTGCCAGTAGCATCTTGGTATACCGCAAATAATGCTGGTACAGCAAATCCATCAGTAAATGTACGACGAACTAGATGGCCTGGTCCTTTTGGTGCAACTAAAAATACGTCAACATCTGCTGGAGGAGTGATAACATCAAAGTGAATGTTAAATCCATGCGCAAATACTAATGAATTTCCTGCTTCTAAGTTAGGTGCGATTTCTTTTTCATAAAGTGAACCTTGAATTTCATCTGGTGCTAAAATCATGATTACTTCTGCTTGTTTTGCTGCTTCACTTACTTCAAAAACATCAAAGCCATCTTCACGGGCTGCTTCTGCTGATTTACCTTCACGAATTCCGATGATAACTTGGTGGCCATTATCTCTTAAGTTTTGTGCATGGGCATGTCCTTGAGAACCGTATCCCACAACCGCAATTGTTTTTCCTTCTAGTGCATTTTCTACTACTGCATCTTCATAATAAACTTTTACCATAAATCTATTCCCTCCAAAGTTATAATCTTCTTTTATTTTATATATATTAAAAGCATTTTAATGCGTTTAACCTCTTTTTATTCCGGTAATACCGGTTCTTGCCAATTGTTTGATACCATATGGACGTAACACATCAATAAATGCGTTAATTTTGTCATGAGTACCTGCCACTTGGACAATAATAGTTTTTTGTGCCACATCAACGATATCAGCACGAAATGGTGCAATAACTGCTTGAATCTCAGAACGAACACTCATTGGTGCATTTACTTGAATTAAAGCTAATTCTCTTTCGATGTGTGGATCATCCGTAATATCTGATACCTTCACAACTTCGATTTGTTTGTTTAATTGTTTTGTTACTTGCTCTGCTTCTGACAAAGTGTTCACATTAATAACAATTGTCATCCGAGAAATTTCTGCTTCAACTACGCCGACTGAAATACTTTCGATATTTACTTGTCGACGATTTAATACACTCGTAATTCGACTAAGTACACCAGATTTATTATACACGATTGCTGTTATAATTCGTCTCATTTCACTCCACCCCTATCATCTGATCATTAGGAACTCCCGCAGGAACCATTGGCGTAACGTGTTCCGAATTTGAAACAATTACTTCAATCAACATTGGCCCTTCTTTTGCAAAGGCTGCTTCTAGTTCACTATCGACAGTGGCAGGATTCATGATACGTACAGCATCAATGCCATAAGCCTCTGCTAATTTAATGAAGTCTGGCTGTCCATCAAAAACAGAAGAAGAACGTCTTTCATTATGGAATCGTTCTTGCCATTGACGAACCATTCCTAAAGAACCATTGTTAATTAATACAAATTTAACGTTCAAACCATTTTCATTTAAAATAGCAAATTCTTGGTTAGTCATTTGGAAACCACCATCACCAACGAAAACAATTACAGGACGATCACGATAAGCAAATTGTGCTCCAATTCCAGCTGGTATTCCAAAGCCCATCGTTCCAAGTCCACCACTTGTAATTAATTGATTTGGAAAATTGAATGGATAATATTGTGCAACCCACATTTGATGTTGACCAACGTCAGTTGAGACAAAAGATTGTCCTTTTGTAATTTCTCCAATTTTTTCAATAACACGTTGTGGCTTAATCTCATCTTTGTTTTCACGATCATATTTAAATGGGTATTTTTGTTTGCGTTCTATGCAAAGTTCTTGCCATGCTTGACTATCCACTTCAAAAGGTTCAAAAGCTAATAATTTTTCTAAAGCATTTTTTGCATCTCCCACAATCGGAATATCTGTTGGAATGATTTTTCCAATTTCAGCTGGATCAATATCAATATGCGCAATCACTGCTCCTGTTGCAAATTGACTTGGACACGTAGCCAAACGATCATCAAAACGACTACCTATATTAATGAGTAGGTCACATTCAGCTAACGCCATGTTGGAAGCATAACTTCCGTGCATTCCGCCCATACCTAAAAAGTACGGACAATCTGCTGGCAATGTTCCTAAACCAAGTAAAGTTGTGACAGTCGGTAATTTGTAACGTTCAACAAACTCTTGTAACTCTTTTGCCGCATTTGCAGCCGTAATCCCCGCACCAGCTAATACAATTGGTTTTTTCGCTTTTTTGAGTTGCTCCATCAAGCGAGTTATTTGTAATTGTGAAGGATTGGTTGTTGGCTGATAGCTAATCAAATTGACTGGTTTCGTCCGTTGCGTATAGGTGCCCTCAATAATTGAAATATCTTTTGGTAAATCAATAACAACAGGTCCTTTACGACCAGTTGTTGCAATATGAAAAGCTTCATCAATGGTTTTTTCTAATTCTTCCACATCACGAACTTGGTAATTATGTTTTGTGATGGGTAGTGTAATTCCTAAAATATCTGCTTCTTGAAAAGCGTCTTTCCCAATACCAGGTGTTGCAACTTGTCCTGTAATAACAATTAGAGGAACAGAATCGCCCATCGCATCTGCAATCCCCGTCACAACGTTTGTTGCTCCAGGACCACTTGTTACAATTACTACACCAGGTTTGCCTGTTGCTTTGGCATATCCTTCTGCCGCATGTACTGCACCTTGTTCATGTCTTGTTAGGATATTGGGAATTTCTGCATCGTATAAAGCATCATATAATGGAAGAACCGCACCACCAGGATACCCAAAAACTAATTCAACATCATGTTTTTGCAAGCTTTTTAATAAAAGCTGTGCTCCTGACATTTTTTGAGCTATTTCTTGATCTTGATTCTTCATTAATTTTCCTCCTAGTCTTTTGGTACTCGCATAATTCCACCTGTATGGGCAGATGTTACTAATGCTGTATAGCTACTAACCAACCATGTTTTAATTTGAAACATGTCTGTTCACGTTCAGCTATTTCTTCATTAGATATTTCAATATTTACTTTTATTTGGTCACTTCTAATCGTACCACTCCTAGTTCCTTATGCCAGATTTTTCTGAAAAAAAGAGCATCCTTCTAACAAAGTAGAATGGGATGCTCTCTTGTAAGAATCCCATTCACTAACACAAATAGGACTCAAACAACCGGATTTTTTTCCGTGTTCTAAGTCCACTTACCTAATAATGACCAATAAGTATTGTCTTTCTTTGTGCATGTGAATCGTCTCCTTACAAGTTGAAAAATCTATTTTTATCTCTGGTTTATTTTGTTGATTTTTTACAATATAACGTTAATCAAAATAAAAGTCAATAAGTTTTCTGAATTTTTTTTATTTTCTGCACAAATGGTAAATTTTACCACACTGTGGATTTAAAAATGAAAAAAGAATTAGAATTTAACAACTTTTTACCATTGTACATGAAAAACAAATGAATGTTAAGTAAATGTATTCTAAAAAAAGGAATGCGACAAAATTGTCGCACTCCTTTTTATGCAAATAACGATTCAATTAATTCTTGTGTCTGATCTACGCCATCTTGTTCTAAAGTTTGTACAATACAACTTCCAATAATGACACCATCGCAATAATTGTTAAATGTTTGAACGTGCTCTGGTTTCGACACACCAAATCCTGCTAAAACTGGGATTGGGCTTTTTTCGGTGATTTTTTGCAAATGTTGATAAAGGTTATCCTGATAGTTTCGATTAACACCGGTTGTTCCGTTAATTGTTACTGCGTAAATAAATCCATCCGCATCACTTACTAATTGTTCAATTCGTTCATCGGAACTAGTTAGAGTCACCAGTTGTATAAACGCAATATCACTATCTTTTGCTGGTTCTAAAAACATTTCTCGATGCTCATAAGGTAAGTCCGGAATAATTATTCCTTTGACATCTGTCGAACTTAAATCTTCTACTAATTTGTCTAAGCCATAATGAAAAAAAGAATTAAAATAGCCCATCAAAATTAAAGGAACTGGCGAATTAAATTCATTTAAAAAAGTAATAATCTTCTTTAAAGTTGTTCCACGTTCGCGCGAATGAATCCCTGCTAGTTGGATAACAGGTCCATCAGCTACTGGATCAGAAAAAGGCACACCTAATTCAATTGCGCTTGCTCCACTGTCAGCTAACATTTCAATTTCATCAGCCAAACGTCCTAAGCCATTTGCACCAGCCATAATATACGGAATAAATAATTTATTTCCATTGTCTTTTTTTTGTTGTAATACATGTGTTAATGATTTCATTCCTGTGCCATCCTTTCTTTGATTTGTTGCACATCTTTATCCCCACGACCAGATAAACAGATTAAAATACTTTCTTCTGACGACATTTCTTTCGCTAATTTCATTGCATAGGCAATTGCATGTGAACTCTCTAATGCTGGTATGATACCTTCTGTACGTGATAACAAATGGAAACCTTCAAGTGCTTCTTCATCAGTAATTGTTTTGTATTCTGCTCTTCCAGAAGTATACAAGTGCGAGTGTTCTGGTCCTATGCCAGGGTAATCTAAACCAGCTGAAATAGAAAAGGCTTCTAATACTTGTCCATCATCATCTTGTAAAAGGTGCATTTTACTTCCGTGTAACACACCAACATCACCTTTTGTGATTGAAGCAGCATGTTCTTCAGTGTCCAAACCTTTTCCAGCTGCTTCCACCCCAATTAATCGGACATCATCATTGATAAATGGATAGAACAAACCAATTGAATTGCTTCCGCCACCGACGCATGCTAATGCTACTTCAGGTAATTTTCCTTCGACTTCTAAATATTGGCGCTTTGCTTCAGTCCCAATCACACTTTGAAAG
The DNA here is from genome assembly GCF_017426705.2 of Enterococcus sp. DIV2402. Taxonomy (NCBI): domain Bacteria; kingdom Bacillati; phylum Bacillota; class Bacilli; order Lactobacillales; family Enterococcaceae; genus Enterococcus; species Candidatus Enterococcus lowellii. The sequence goes on from NZ_CP147251.1 coordinate 2,382,666, forward strand.
TCACGAACGATTTCTGGGAATGGATGTGGACCCAAGGCTGAGCCTAATACATAGTGCGTATCTTCTACCGTTGCCACCCAGTAACGTAACGCTTCATTTACAGCGTCTTTTAACGTACGGCTACCTGAAAGGACGCTTTCGACTTTTGCTCCTAACAATTCCATCCGAAAAACGTTTAACTCTTGGCGTTTCACATCTACTTCACCCATGAAAATAATACATTCCATGCCGAAGAGTGCTGCAGCAGTTGCAGTAGCTACGCCATGTTGACCAGCACCTGTTTCGGCAACAATTTTATTTTTTCCCATACGTTTTGCTAACAATACTTGACCAATCGCATTATTGATTTTGTGCGCTCCGGTATGGTTCAAATCTTCACGTTTTAAATAAATTTTGGCTCCGCCAAGATGTTTGGTTAAATTATCAGCATAATACAAAGGCGTTTCACGACCAACATATTGTTTTAAATAGTAGTCCAATGTTGTTTGGAATTCTGGATCATTTTTTGCTTCTTCATAAATTTGTGTTAATTCTTTCACGGCATACATCAAAGTTTCAGGCACAAATTGCCCACCAAAATTACCGTAAAATCCTTTATTATCTGGTTGTTGATACATGGTCATACTCCTTTACTTGATTAATAAATGCTTGAATTTTCGCTAAATCCTTCACACCATTTGTCTCGATACCACTAGATACATCGACGCCAAATGGTTGAAAATAGGTAATTGCTTGTTGAACATTTTCTGCTGTCAATCCACCAGCAATGAACAATTTTTCTTGAGGCAACAAGTTCAGTTGAACAGCTTTCCATGAAAATGTTTCGCCATTTCCTCCATAAAACTCTTTCGGTGGTGCATCTAATAGTAAAAAATCAGCGGTTGTCTTAAACTCTTTTTCGTTTCCATTTACACTTTTCGCTTGAATCGTAGGAACACCACATGACCCGTTAGGAAAGTCTCCATGAATTTGAACCAAGTCTAATCCAGCTTCTTGAACGGTTCGTTGTAACTGTTCAATAGTTGGAGACACAAATACTCCTACTTTTTGAATTGTCACGGGTACATCAGTCGTCATTAATCGTACTTGATCAGATGTCACCTCGCGTTTGCTTTTTGCAAAGACAAACCCCAGATAATCTGCTCCCAAACGACATACTTCATCTACTGTATGTTTATCCATCAAGCCACAAATTTTAATTTTCGTCATGACGACTCACTCGCAATTCTGCAATTTTTGCTTTTGGATTTTCTGCACGCATCAACGTCTCTCCAACTAAAATAACATGATAATCTTCTGCTACTCGTTTGGCATCTTCACCGGTAACAAAGCCAGATTCACTAATGTAGATTGGACCATCATCAGGCTGAGCTAAATCTAAGCTGTGCTGAATATCTACAATAAATGTTTTTAAATTACGATTGTTTACGCCAATGATTTTAGCATCAATTGCGTGTGCCTTTTCCATTTCTTCAGTATTATGTGTTTCAACTAAAACCTCTAAATCAAGAGATATTGCTTTTTCATGCAATTCTTTTAGTTTATCGAAAGGTAATGCTGCAACAATTAACAAGACCATGCTTGCTCCTGCGTTTTTTGCACGGAATAACTGTTTTTCGTCGATAATAAAATCTTTACACAAAACAGGTACTTGAACATTTTTAGCAACTGTTTGTAAATCTGTCATATTTCCTTTAAAAAATACTTCATCGGTTAAAACTGAAATTGCTGAAACACCCGCTTGTTCATAAGATTTTGCTTGTGCGACAATATCAACATCGACATTGATTTCTCCTTTTGAAGGAGAAGCCCGCTTAATTTCTCCAATTACATGAAGTTTTTCTGGATGTTCTTTTACTTGCTGGTAAAAAGGATAGGCTTTTGCTTGATTTTTTCGTTCAACAATTGGTAATTGCGCGACTTCTTTACATTTTTCAATTAAAATTTTCTCTAAAAAATCCATTACTGGACCTCCTTTTGTTTCTCAATTAATTGTGCTAATTTTTCGCGAGCAGCCCCAGAAGCAATGATTTTTCTCGCTTCTTCTACGCCTTCTTTTACGCTATTCACCTTTCCATTTGCATAAAAACCTAATCCTGCGTTCAATAAAACGGTATCTAGAAAAGGTGATGGTTGATTCTCTAAAACTGAAACAAGAATTTCTGCATTACGTTTAGAATCTCCGCCAACTATTGCTTCTAAAGGATATTCTGGTAATCCCGCATCCGCAGCAGAAATCGTGAATTCTTCAACCTTACCATTTTCTAGTAATGCAAATTTTGTATCTCCAGCTAAATTAGCTTCGTCCATCCCATATGCTCCTTGCAAAACAATCGCTCGTTTACGTCCAAGCTTACCAAGCGTTTCTGCTGTTTCTTTGAGTAAGCTTTCCGCAAAAGTTCCCATTAGCTGTGTTTCCAAGTTTACTGGATTGGTTAGTGGACCAATTAAATTTAAAATAGTTGGCGTTGCTAGTTCACGGCGAACATTAATGACATAACGCATGCTAGGATGCATTGCTTGTGCGAATAAGAAGGCAATTCCAATTTCATTTAATAGTTGGCTAATTTGCTCTTGTGATGTCGTCAGTTTCACGCCTAGTTCCTCTAAAACATCGGCACTACCAGAACGACTAGAGATACTACGATTCCCATGTTTTGCCATTGGTATCCCACCTGCTGCTAAAACAAAAGCAGTTGTTGTACTCACATTAAAACTGTTCGAATGATCGCCACCAGTTCCGCAATTATCCATTGCATTAGTTGGTGCATTTTCAATTGTTAAAGCATTTTTTTGCATAACTTTGGCAATTGCAGCCATTTCTGTTGATGTAATGCCCTTCATTTTTAAAGCAATCAATGCAGCAGAAATTTGTGTATCTTTTAATTCACCTGTAAAAATCATTTCTGCTAATTGGGTCATTTCTGATTCAGTCAAATCATTTCCTTGATATAATTTTTCAAATATTTCTTTCATTTATTTATCCTCCACTACCTCTAGGAATGTATCAATCATTGTCTGACCCTCTATTGTACCAATTGATTCTGGATGGAATTGTAATCCATAAACAGGGTATTCTTTATGCTTAATCGCCATAATTTCATCATCTGCATACCCATATACTTCAAAAACTTCTGGTAATGTATCTGGTTCAATAATTAATGAGTGATAACGCATGATATCTGTATCTAAAGTTACATCACGAAACAATCCTTGTTGCTCATGCTTTAATTTAGAAACTTTCCCATGCATAATTTTTGTAGCAATACTAATTTTCCCGCCGAAAACCTCTCCTAATGCTTGATGCCCTAAGCAAATACCTAGCATCGGTTTTTCTTTGTAAAAACGACGAATGATTTCTTCCATTAAACCAGCTTCATCTGGTCTTCCTGGCCCAGGTGAAAAGACAATTGCGGATGCTTTTTTAGCTGTTTCAATTAATGCAGGATCATCATTTCGTAAAATGACAAGTTCTGCATTAAATTGATGTGCCAAATTGTGTGTAAACGAATCATAATTATCAACTAATAAAATCATCTTCCCACCTCCAAAAGGGCTTTAGCTTTTTGTAATGTCTCATAATATTCAGCTGTTGGATCTGAATCTGCCACTATGCCTGCACCTGCTTGAATATAAGCTTTTTTATCTTTAATTAGCATGGTACGAATGGCTATTGCAAAGTCGGCTTGATTATCCATAGAATAATATCCCACAGCCCCAGCATACATGCCTCGTTTGACTGGTTCTAATTCATAGATACGAGTCATAGCACGAATTTTCGGAGCCCCACTGACAGTACCTGCTGGTAAGGTTGCTCTTAATGCATCCATTGGTGTTAAATCTTCTTTTAGCTCTCCAGTTACTAGAGAAACAATGTGCATGACATAACGATACTTTTCAATGGTCATATTTATTGGTAATCGTACAGTCCCACGTTTAGCAATTTGTCCAATGTCATTTCTTCCTAAATCGATTAACATCATATGTTCTGCACGTTCTTTTTCATCTGCTAATAATTCTTCTGCTAACGCCACATCTTCTTCAACTGTTGCGCCTCGCTTTCTAGTACCAGCAATCGGATTAGTTGTCACAAGTCCATTCTTTACACTAACAAGACTTTCTGGTGAACAACCTACCACTTGTAATTCTTCAAAATTGAGGAAATACATATACGAAGACGGATTGGAGAGACGTAAGTAGCGATAATAATCAAATGGATCTAACTCAAATTCGGCTTGTAGCCGTTGTGATAAAACAATTTGGAATAAATCGCCTTCTTCAATTAATTTTTTCGCTTTACGAACACGATTTTCAAATTCTTCTTGACTAACATTACTAGTGAATGGTAAATTGATGTCTTTTTTCTCAATTAATTCTTTTGATGTTGGTGTTTGTAAAAAGCCAACAATCTCTTGAATACGCGTTTCCATTTCAACGACTGTTTTTTTGCTGTAGGCATTTGAATGAACGATAGTCACTATTTCAGTACGATGATCGTATACAACAAAAGTTTCAAAAACGTAGAAATAGATATCTGGTACATCTAATTCATCTTTTGGAATTTGTCCAATATTTTCATAACAAGCAGCCACATCATAACCCGCGTACCCAATCGCTCCACCCTGGAATGGAATTTCAGGAATTATTTCTTCGTCATGAAGGATGTGCTTCTCCAATTCTTTTAGTGGATCGGAACAAGGAAAACTTTCGCCATTTACTGAAAAAATCCCTTCTTGATAACGTAATACTTTAACAGGATCAAGTGCAACAATTGAATAACGTGCTCCTTCTTCAGCTTCACGAGGGTTGCTTTCTAATAAAAATTTTTTATCATGTTGAATTCTTAAAAAAATAGATACCGGCGTTAAATAATCCCCTTGTATTTGTCGAGTAATTTTCATTTTATTCATCCTTTCATGACTGCTAAATACAAAAAAGCCCTCAGACTCACTAAAAGTAAGTCTGAGGGCGAATAAATTCACGGTGCCACCTCAATTAATTTGAATAATTTTATTCAAATTCTCGTTATCAATCGTCTATCAACGATTTTCCTCTATAACGGGAGTTCCCGGAGTCACCTACTTCAGTTCAATGCCTCAGCGCAAAAGCCCATTCACTCTTTTTAACTTACTGACTCGCACCCTCCGTCAGCTCCCTGTAAAGTATCAAAAAAGTTACTCTTCTTTTGTCCGCTTAATATTTAATCAGAATATTACATTCTTCTCATCTAATTGTCAACATATTTTTATTATTTTATTAAAAATTATTTTTTAAGGATATCTATAACAAAAACAGTTCTCGTATTTTACAGCTAATACGAGAACTATTTTTTGAAAATTTTTAGTAAAAATAAATATTCATGATACCCTTCTTAATCAAATTGTAAGAGATCTACTCTACAGGGTTATGACAATTGCAACGAGTTAGTGACAAATCACCTAGAATATTTTAGAAAATTTCAATCTATGAAGTTGTGAATACTGCAACTAAAAGAAGCGTAGCGTGAGTATGCCTCAACTTGTGATTTCAATCCATGCAGTCATGAAGACTGCAACAATTAACTGAGATAATGCAGGACGTTGAAGACTTATTTCAATCCATGCAGTCATGAAGACTGCAACGGTCCACAAGGGATTGCTGGGTTACAGGGACCCCAAGATTTCAATCCATGCAGTCATGAAGACTGCAACATCCATCGAATTATGTTTGGTCTCGTTTGCTTGGAATTTCAATCCATGCAGTCATGAAGACTGCAACTAATAACTGATAATTACTGATTTCAGCTTTATTCTCTATTTCAATCCATGCAGTCATGAAGACTGCAACAATCTTAAACCATAGCAAATCTTTGGCATCTATAATTTCAATCCATGCAGTCATGAAGACTGCAACCAAGATTTTGTAGGCGGTATAGGTGACTGGATTCGATTTCAATCCATGCAGTCATGAAGACTGCAACGGTAATAAACAAGCTTCGCCGCCTATTGGCAATAAATTTCAATCCATGCAGTCATGAAGACTGCAACACATAAGTCCGATATTGTTTTCCAACCGGTAGTAATTTCAATCCATGCAGTCATGAAGACTGCAACTGCTTCACTATTAGTTCAAGATCAATATAGCAAAATTTCAATCCATGCAGTCATGAAGACTGCAACCCTCCGAACCTTGGATGAACTTGGGTATAACGTGATTTCAATCCATGCAGTCATGAAGACTGCAACAACCCGTTACGTTGAAGAAATATAGCACTGACCCATTTCAATCCATGCAGTCATGAAGACTGCAACGTTGATATGTCGTTTGATAATATACTGGATGTCGTAATTTCAATCCATGCAGTCATGAAGACTGCAACATCAAATTAGCAGGTAAAAATAACGTTAACTATGATTTCAATCCATGCAGTCATGAAGACTGCAACTATCCGGACGACTACAATTTTCTGTCAGCCCAATTATTTCAATCCATGCAGTCATGAAGACTGCAACGGGAGACATGACAGCGCCCAACGTATCTGCTCAAATTTCAATCCATGCAGTCATGAAGACTGCAACAAAAAATAAAGGTCATGGAGGATGGTAAGACATGGATTTCAATCCATGCAGTCATGAAGACTGCAACCGATATCGCTTAGACTGATATCGCCCAAACTTTGATTTCAATCCATGCAGTCATGAAGACTGCAACGGCGATTGTTAGTAAAAATAAGACAAAAACGCGTTACTTTTGATGAATATCGCCCGATTATAATTATTTTTTGTCTCAAAATAGGCAAAATAGGATATAATCGTATTTATTTCTCATCATTTTCTCACTTTCGTTCATTTTATTGGTGCGAATCTCCTAGGGATTTTATGGGAGCTTACTATTCGCACTAATTTCTTATTGAGAAAATTACTAGTTACTTTAACTAAGTATACCACGCTTCAATTTAAACAACTATTTTCAAAATAAAAAAGACTGAGTTTTTCCTCAGTCTTCTTACTATTTATGGCAAACAAAAAACCAACGACGACTTTTTTCATTCGGTTCACTATCAATGAAATCAGCATATGATTCAACATGACTAAAACCAGCATTTTCTAGCAACATTAGATAGGTATCTAATGAATACGTTCTTTCTTGATGCAATTCATCTTCACGAATAAAATGACCGTCTTCATCTTGAACAAAAAATGTCAAGAAATGCTCAATGCTATGGGCTTCTTCGCCTTGATAGCTATCCCATAAAAAAGCAAACTCTTCCGTTTGATAATGATAACTATATGAAGGGAATACTTCATCAATCTGATAGGTTGAATGTACATCGAAAATAAAAATCCCATCATTTTCAAGGATTTGATATACGCCATCAAAAACTTGTTGAACATCCATTTCATTTTGCATATAACAAATAGAATCAGAAAAACAAGTAATTGCTTGATAAGTACCGACATCAGATAAATCTAACATATCTCCTTCAACAAATTGAATAGCTACTTCTGCTTCTTGTGCGCGTCCACTTGCAATCATCAACATTTCTTCTGATAAATCTAAGGCAGTCACATCAAAACCACCTTTTGCAAATTCAACTGCTAATGCACCTGTACCACAAGCTAACTCCAAAATTTGCTTGCGCTCGCCAAGATGACGTAATGAAAAATCTAGCCAACGTTTATATAAATCAGTATCCATTACCTCATCGTAAACGAATGCAAAAGTTTCATAAGCCATGATTACTCAACGACCCATTCATTGATATCAACTAATGGTGCATCTGACCAAAGTTTTTCAAGATTATAAAAATCACGCTCAGAATTGCTGAATACATGGATAATAACGTCGCTTAAATCGATTAATACCCATTTGCCACCATCTTTACCTTCTACGCGTTTCACTTCTACTTGTTGTTTTTCTACTTGTTCAATAATTTCATCAACAATCGCATTAATTTGACGCTCACTGTTTCCTGAACAAATTACAAAATAATCTGCTAATAATGAAATTTCATGTACGTCTAATGCCATAATGTCTTCTGCATGTTTAGAATCAGCTGCACGAACAGCGATTTCTAAAATTTGTTTACTATCTATGATAATTCCCTCCTTGGTTACTTTTTTGCAACCCATTTGTTATATGTTTCAATTGTTTTTGGATAAATTGGTACTTCTTTACTTACAAGATGTAATAGTGTATGTTTCGTTTCATAAGCAACTGCATTATCTAAGTTTCTCAAGGCAATTTCTCGCGCCTCTTCTACTCCAGGAAAATTACGACCAGGTTCAATATAGTCTGCCACATAAATAATTTTATCTAATAACGACATTTCGGCAGCTCCGGTTGTATGCACACGGATAGCTTGTAGAATTTCTTCATCATCTATTTCTAGCTCACGTTGAACAAAATTAGCACCTACTAGCCCATGCCAAATCTCATTTCCCCAATTTAACAAATCTAAATCAAAATTATCACGGCGAATAACTAATTTAAATTCATCGTCAGAACGTTCTTTGGCATAATCATGCGTCAATGCAGCGATACTTGCTTTTTCAAGAGAAGCACCATATCGTCCTGCTAAAGCAATTGCGGTTTCTTCCACACCTAAAACATGTCGGAAACGTTTTTCACTCATTTGCATTTGCACGCATTGCATCAATAATTCTCGTTCTAATTGGGTATAATTTCCACTATATTTCATCTAGGTACAGCCCCTTTTCTTGAATATAGTTTACCACATTTGGCGGAACGAGGTAATTTACAGAACAACCTTGTGCAATTTTTTTACGCAATTGAGTAGAACTAACATCCATCAGTGGTACGTCAATCCAAATAATTGGATATTCTGTTTCAGTCGGATAATTAGGTCGACGAACACCGACAAAATTCACCATTTGCATTAACTCATCTATTTTATACCATTTGGGTAGATACTCCACCATATCACCACCAATTATGAAATAATAATCGGTATCTGGATTTTGTTCTGTCAATAACTTCATAGTATCGTACGTATAGCTTTTACCTGCACGTTGTAATTCAATCGGTTCAATGGATAGTAGCGGATTATCAACAATCGCTAATTCCAACATTTGCAAACGATGAACTGCATCAATCGTCTTTTTTTCATCTTGATGTGGGGGCTGGTTCGAAGGCATTAACGCCACAGTTTCTAAACCTAAAGCTTTTCCCACTTGATCGGCCGTAATGAGATGAGCGATATGGACGGGATTAAATGTCCCGCCAAGAATCCCTACTTGCTTTCGCGGTGAGGTACGAATTGGTTCCATTTTTGTAAATGTTTGTACACGACTAAAAGTTTCACCTTGCAACTCAAAAGACCTCCTTCATTAAATTGAACGAACACGTGATGAAATTTTTTGATATTTTTCTTTTGATGATGGTTTAAATACCACTAAGACGCGTCCAATAATTTGAACAATATCACAGTGTAAAGCAGCTTCTAATTCAGCTGCTACATCTTCAGCAATTTCATCGGTATTTTGTAGCAAGGATACTTTGATTAGTTCACGTTTTTCTAACGCTTCGCCAATTTGAGTAATCATTGCATCATTTAAGCCACCTTTTCCTACTTGAAAAATTGGTTGTAAATGGTGTGCTTCACTGCGTAAAAAACGCTTTTGTTTTCCTCTTAATTCCATGTTTTTCTCCTTATATCAATGCTTTTCTTTTTAGAACGTCGACCCCTTTTGGAGCCCAACCTGCAACAACACCAGGTTTTGTTACAGTAATCCAACCAAGTCCAGCAAAAACAATATCTGTTTTTTCTTTCACTGAAAATTCAAAGCGAACAAGTTCTGGAAACTCAGAAACTTCTTCTGCACGCGGTGGTTGTAAAAGTCCTCCTACATGCTTGTTATAAAATTCATCTGCTTTTGCCAATTTTGTTCGATGAATTTCTACATCATTTGAAACATATGCAATAAATGAACTACGCTCACCTTGGATAAAATCAAAGCGTGCCAATCCACCTAAAAATAATGTTTGTTCAGCATTTAATTGGTAAGATTTTGGTTTAATTTCCTTGTGTGGTGCAACAATTTTTAAATCTTTTTTCCCTAAATAATGAGCCATTTGATGTCGATGAATAATCCCTGGTGTATCAATTAAAAACTGACCATCTTCTAAAGGAATTTCAATCTTATCTAATGTTGTTCCTGGAAAACGGGAAGTAGTAATTAATTCTTGGACACCGGCTGATTGACGAATAATTTGATTAATCAACGTTGATTTTCCAACATTCGTTACTCCCACAACATAGACATCTTGTCCTTCACGATATTCTTCAATCGCATCCAATAACGTCGATAATTCATGTGGTTTTTTCGCACTCGTCAACAAAACATCCACTGGGCGTAAACCAGCTTCATGGGCCCGTTCACGCATCCATTGTGTTAATTTTGATTTTTTTAATGATTTAGGTAAGATATCCACCTTGTTCCCTACTAATAACACTGGATTATTTCCTACAAAACGGTGTAATCCTGGAATAAGGGAGCCATTGAAATCGAATATATCCACCACATTGACAATTAATGCGTCCTTTTGCCCTAATTCATTTAATAGACGTAAAAAATCATCATCTGTTAAAGAAACATCTTGAATTTCGTTATAATGACGCAATCTAAAACAGCGTTGGCAATAAACGTCTCCTGTTTCTAACCCTTTTTCTAATGCGGCATTAGGTGTATAGCCTAATTCGTCTTTATTCTCAGTTTGGATAGTTACCCCACAACCGATACATTGAATTGTTTCTGTCATTATATTTCACCTTGCCATTTCATTTCTGGATGTTTGTTTAAAAGATAGTTCATAATTTTTTTTTCCATTTTACGGTTTAATTGTGTTTTCCAGCTATCTGTATCAATAACCGGACGTACCAAAATACTCTTCACACCAGCACGATTAGCTGCCCGGATATCAGTCATTATTTGATCGCCTACCATTACAATGGCATCTTTTTCTACGCCAAGATCCTTACATGCTTTATTAATTCCTTTCGCAAAAGGTTTTAATGCACGTGCAACAAAATCAAGTTCAAAAGCTTGAAGTGCTCGTCCGACACGTTCAGCATTATTGTTTGACACCACAATGACAGGAATTTCAGCTTTTTTCATGGATTCAAGCCATATACGTAATTCTTCTGTACCATCGGGATTGTTCCAAGCAATTAAAGTATTGTCTAAATCAGTCAACACAGCTTTGATACCATGCTTATTTAATTGTTCAGGTGTCACTTTATAAATCGCATCTACCATCCAAGTTGGTTTGTAATTTGAAAACATATTTTCTCCTCGTAGTCAAAAAATGAAGGAGTACTCCGATGTACTCCTCAACCGTTGATTATACAATAAAATGTTACAAAATAAAAGTTATCTACTTAAAACTTTCATTATCTGCGATAAATTTTAGGAAGTTTAAACTGTTGGTTCTCTTCAAAGGCCCAACCGATTTGTAAAAGTAAATCTTCTCGTCCTTTAGACGCCATAAATTGAATGCCTAATGGTAATCCTTCGTTTGTGACAAAAGTTGGTAAGCTAATGGCTGGTTGTCCTGTTAAATTAGCTAGTTGCGTGTATGGCGACAATGCTAAGCTTGCTTCAAACATATCATACACGACTTGAGCTGCTTCATTTGCTGAGAGCTCTGCTGCATTTGCTAAGCGTGTACGAATCTCATCACTTTGTAAATCCGTAGCTATTTTAGGTGCGGGATATGCAGTAGTTGGTGTCAAAAATAAATCATATGTTTCAAAAAGGGTCTCCATCTGGTATGCTGCTTCATCCCACGATTGCAACGAATGGACGTAGCTTGCTGCCGATAATTTGGTGCCATATTGATAAATCCCCCAAGTCATCAACTCCATGTCTTCTTTGGTAACTTCACGCTGTAATCCATGTGAAATCTCTTCAAACATAGCTGCTGTTTCCGCCCCATTCATTTGATAATAATCACGAATCAATCGTGGTCCGTCAACTGGATAAGAAATGTCTGTCACTTCATGTCCTTGACTTTCTAAAAAGTCAATCGCTTCTTTCACCGCCTGAATCGCCTCTTCAGAAACTGTTGTACCTACTGGAGAAATTGTTGAAAAAGCTATCCGCAATGATTTTTTTTGCGTAGCTTGTTGATGTTGCCACTCTACTTGGGGCGCGTGATATGGTGCAGCAAGCTCTGTTCCTCTCATCCCATAAAACAGTGCTTGTGTATCACGCATCGAAACAGTCAATCCAAAAGAAATGGAGGCTCCTTGCCAGCCACGCCAGCCTGTAGGTCCTACTGGTATCGTTCCTCTCGTTGGTTTTAACCCAATTAATCCATTAAAAGAAGCTGGAATACGAATGGAACCACCTCCATCACTAGCAGCAGCAATCGGAAAAAAACCAGCAGCTACAACAGCAGCAGCTCCTCCACTTGAACCGCCTGCTGAATATGCTAAGTTCCAGGGATTTCTCGTATCGCCATAAATATTAGCGTCCGTTACATTTTTAAAACCAAATTCTGGTGCAGCGGTTTGTCCTAAAGGAATGAAACCATTTTTTTCTAATGAATGAACAAAATGACTCGTATATGATGCACGTTGGTTAATAAATAAACGACTGCCAGATGTCGTTAACCAATCTTTTTTAGATTGTCCTAACATCTTTAATGGAATCGGTAATCCTGCAAAAGGTGTCTCTTGAATATTTTTTGTTTCATTATATTGCTTCAATGCTGACTCTTTATCAAATGTGACTAAGGCATTTAACAGTGGGTTTTCTTTTAAGACCTTACGTTCAATTTCTTCTACATATTCTTGAAAAGATATTTGTTTTATTTTTAATTGTTCTGCCCAAAATAATCCATCTTTCATCATCTACTTCACCTCCCTTTCTTTTTAACATAAATTAATAAAATTTCATAATTTTTTTGCATATTTTGATTTCTAAATTATTTATAAATGTATATTTACCCTTTTTATTTACATATATTGAATATTTATTCTCTTTTCTATTGCCTATTAGAATATTTTCTGATACTATAACGTCATCACATTAAAAGCGAGGTATTATATAAATATGAAAGAAAAGGTTATTTTAGCTTACTCTGGAGGATTAGACACCTCTGTTTCTGTAAAATGGTTGGTTGACGAAGGTTACGATGTTATTGCTTGTTGTTTAGACGTTGGTGAAGGTCGAAATACAGAATCGATTCGTCAAAAAGCCTTAACAGTTGGCGCTAGCGCGTCTTATGCAATTGATGCTCGTGAAGAATTTGCACAAGATTTCGCCTTAATTGCTTTACAAGGAAATACTTTTTATGAGAATTCTTATCCTTTAGTTTCTGCTTTATCACGTCCATTAATTTCAAAAAAATTAGTTGAATTAGCACATGAAACAAATGCTACAACTATTGCACATGGTTGTACTGGTAAGGGAAATGACCAAGTTCGTTTTGAAGTGGCTATCGCAGCTTTAGACCCTTCTTTAAAAGTCATTGCTCCTGTTCGTGAATGGAAATGGTCACGTGAAGAAGAAATTGCTTATGCACAAGAAAAAGGTGTGCCAATCCCTGCAGACTTGGATAATCCTTATTCAATTGACCAAAACTTATGGGGCCGTGCATGTGAATGTGGTGTATTAGAAGACCCATGGGCAACTCCTCCTAAAGGGGCTTATGAGCTAACAAAAGAATTAGAAGACACACCAGATCAAGCAGATATTGTACAAATTACATTCAAAAAAGGTGTACCGGTAGCATTAGATGGGAAAGAAATGAATTTATCTTCTCTTGTAGCAGAATTAAATCAATTAGCTGGAAATCATGGAGTTGGTCGTATTGACCACATTGAAAACCGTTTAGTTGGGATTAAGTCCAGAGAAGTTTATGAATGTCCTGGCGCGATGACGTTGATGGCAGCTCATAAAGAATTAGAAGATTTAGTATTTGTTCGCGAATTAGCTCATTTTAAACCAATCATTGAACAACAATTAGCTCAAATAATTTATAATGGTTTATGGTTTAATCCTTTAACTGATGCACTAATTGCTTTCTTAAAGAGTACACAAGAATATGTGAATGGTGTAGTTCGTGTCAAACTGTTCAAAGGCAATATTATTTGTGAAGGTAGAAAGTCAGAAAACAGCTTATATGATGAAAACTTAGCAACTTACACTTCTGCAGATACATTTGACCAAGATGCAGCCGTTGGTTTCATTAAACTTTGGGGCTTACCAAGTAAAGTACATGCAGAAATTCAAGCAAAACAAAACAATGCATAACGGAGGTTCACTACATGAAGAAACTTTGGGGTGGTCGCTTTGATGGAAAAAATGAAGATTGGATAGATGCGTTTGGCGCATCTATCTTCTTTGACCAAGCATTAGCAAAACAAGACATTTTAGGTAGTTTAGCACATGTCAAAATGCTTGTTCATACGAAGATACTTTCTCAAGAAGAAGGCCAACAAATTATTGATGGATTAACTATCATTCAGCAAAAAGTTGCCAATGACGAATTGGATTATACTGTACAAAATGAAGATATCCATTTAAATATTGAATCTTTTTTACATGAAGAAATTGGACCCGTAGCTGGTAAATTACATACCGCTCGTTCTAGAAATGACCAAGTTGCAACAGATATGCATCTTTATTTAAAAGAAAAGGTGCAAGATATTTTAGAAAAAATTCACGACTTACGTAAAGTATTGGTCACTAAAGCAGAAGAAAATATTGAAACAATCATGCCTGGTTATACGCATCTTCAGCATGCACAGCCAATTTCATTTGCACATCATTTATTGGCGTATTACCAAATGCTCACACGCGATCAAGAACGCTTATCGGAAAATCTAAAAAGAATTGATTGTTCGCCATTAGGAGCAGCTGCTTTAGCTGGAACCACTTTCCCTATCGATCGTGAATTCGCAGCTAAAGAATTAGGGTTTGGTTCAGTCTATGCTAATAGTTTAGATGCGGTCAGTGATCGTGATTTTATCTTAGAATTTTTAAGCAATTCTTCAATTTTAATGATGCACCTTTCTCGTTTTTGCGAAGAAATTATCCTATGGTGTAGTCACGAATTTCAATTTGTTCAATTATCAGATACATTTTCGACAGGTAGTTCGATTATGCCTCAGAAAAAAAATCCAGATATGGCCGAACTAATTCGTGGGAAAACAGGACGCGTCTATGGTGATTTATTTGGTCTATTAACGGTGATGAAAGGCTTACCTCTTGCATACAACAAAGATTTTCAAGAAGACAAAGAAGGGATGTTTGACACAGTAGAAACCGTTGAAAAAAGTTTGACTATTATGTCAGGAATGATTGCTTCGATGCAAGTTAATCAAAAACATATGTTAGAATCTACGGAAAAAGATTTTTCCAATGCTACCGAATTAGCCGACTACCTCGCAAATAAAGGGATTCCCTTTAGAGAAGCACATGAGATTGTTGGTAAGTTAGTTTTTTCTTGTATTCAAAAAGGTATTTATCTTCAAGATATTCCTCTTGAAGAATATCAATCTATTGTTCCTACTATCGAAGAAGATTTATATGATAAATTAAGTTCTTATACAGCTGTCAAAAATCGTAACTCATTAGGTGGTACCGGTTTTGCACAAATTGAAAAACAAATTGAACAAGCCAAACAACACTTATAAAATAAACGCACGCTAGACAGTTATGTTCTAACGTGCGTCTCAATAGTTACACCAAACCCGGACCGAAGAAATTTGGTCGGGGTTTATGCGATTTGTCGTTCATGGGATTGAACTGAACGACAGCCAAGTTTCGTTTGGATTCGTTAATGATTGTAGTAAGAAATCCATTTGATAGATGCTGCTGATAACTTTTCTGTAGCGAGCCATTTAATGGTTAGGATGAACCGTTCGATGTCTTCTTTATAAATTAGCTATCCAATTATATCTATCAGCTGTTTTTTCTAAATTTAAATAAACATTACTTAATTTTTAAACAAAAATCCCTCTATGTAAGTGAATACTCACATAGAGGGATTGCTTGTTGTAATAAAATTACCGGCGATAGCCTTTGCCTAATTTTTTCTCCCATATCTTCAAAATTTGTGAAGTAGTGAAAGTTAAAATGAAATAAATAGATGCCGCAACATACAGTGGCTTCATTGGAATAAAGGACGAAGTAATCACAATTTGAGCACTATTCATCAGTTCATAAATACCAATTGTCGAAAGTAAAGATGAATCTTTAATCAAGACAATGAACTCATTTCCTAATGGCGGTAAAATATTACGCATTGCTTGTGGCAAGATAACGTAACGCATGGTTTGAGCTGGTCGTAATCCTAACGACCCTGCTGCTTCTGATTGCCCAACTTCTACTGCATTAATTCCTGCCCGAACAATCTCAGCAACGTAAGCACCAGAGTTCAAAGACAGTGCGATAATCCCTGGTAATAAGCGACCAAAGTCAATATCTAACACGCCAATTGGAATTGTTGGCAAATTAAAAACTTTATGCAGCAATCCAATACTAATCAAAATTTGTACTAACATTGGGGTTCCACGAAAAACTTCAATATAAATATTTGCAAGCCAACGGAAAGGACGTACAGACGACAATTTCATTAAAGCAAAGATAACGCCCAATATCGTACCTAAGATAATCGTGATAAATGAAATAATCAAGGTCACGAGTGTGCCAGAAATAAAATAATTATAATACGTAGATAAAAAAGAGTAATCCATAATATTCTCCCCTTCTACTTAGAGGCATTCTCATTTGCTAAATCGGTATTTTTTTGGACAAACTCAGCAATTTCCCCGTCATCAATTAATTTTTGTAGCGCCTCATTTAATGCTTCTTGTAATTCAGTGCTACCTTTTGGCAAAGCAATTGCGTATGCTTCATCTTCCGCTGTTTCTAAAGCTACATCAGCGATTGCGATATCATCATTTTGTCCAACATATGATTCGGCAACGGCACTTTCTGCAACTAAAGCGTCAATAGAACCTTGTTTTAATTCAAGAACTAGACTAGGTACTTTTGGAACAGAAACAATCTGAGAATCTGGTAGTTGATCTTTTACAATTGATTCTTGAATCGAACCTTTTTGTGCACCCACTTTTTTACCACTTAAATCACTAACTTCTTTATATTTATCTAAGTTATCTTTATGCACGATTACTTTTTGTTCTGGTAAGAAATAATTCATTGTAAAATCAATTGATTTCTTACGTTCTTCTGTCGCAGAAATACCAGAGACAGCAATATCCACTTGACCTTGTTCCAAAGCAGCTAAAACGGCATTGAATTCCATATCAGAAAACTCAACTTTAGGAATACCTAGTTCTTTCGCTAAAGCATTCACCATATCAATATCAGCACCAACAATGGTATCTTTGCCATCAATCATTGCATGAAACTCAAAAGGTGCAAAATCCGCAGATGTTCCCACTTTAAGCACGCCTGCTTCTTTAATTTCTTCTAATTGATTAGTTGCTTCAGAAGCTTTACTAGAACCTGAACCAGCTGTTTCACCACCACCACAAGCTGCTAAAGCAAATAAACCTATTACGATACTCGTTAAACCAATTATTTTTTTCATACTAATTTCCCCTTTTAATATTTATACATAAATATTTCTTTTTTTAACTATATATGCACTTTATCATATAATTAATAAAAAATAAACAACAAATATGCATTATTTGTTGTTTTCGTATATATTCTTGCAAATTTTAGCTTTTCAAACGATAATAAAGAAAAGGATTGGAGGAATTTATATGTCTACAATGGTATTTGTCAATTTCCCCGTAAAAGATGTTGCTGCTTCTACAGCTTTTTATGAAAAGTTGGGTTTCAAAAAAAATGAGGAGTTTTCAACTGAACAAACAAGTTCAATGGTTTGGGATGATAATTTCTGGATTATGTTATTAGATCATTCATTTTATCAATTATTCATCAAAGATCGTACAATTGCAGATACAAAAACACAAAGTGCAACGTTAATTGCTTTTTCATTGAATAGTGCCGAAGAAGTTAAAAACTTTGGCAAAATTGCTGAAGAAAATGGTGGTAGTGTTTATAAAGTAGATATGGGCATTCCTGAAGATCAAATGTATGGATTAGAAGTAATCGATTTAGATGGAAATACACTTGAACCAACCTGGATGCAAGTATAAAAATAAGCCGAAATTCAAAATTGTTGAATTTCGGCTTTTCTTATTCTGACCATGGTAAATCAATTGATAATTTAGCAGCGAATTCTTTATACGCGCTACGTTCTTCTAAGCGACTAGCTCGACGTTTTTCGTAGCCACCACAAACCAATTGTTCTTCCTCGGTTTCAGGAATTACTTTTGGAACAGTGAATTCCGTTTCTTCATTCATATGCGAAGGTACTGCAACAAACGTTGTAAAACACGTTGCTGCTAGATAACGTTCACCAGTCACCAAGTCTTCTCCAATTACTTTGACAAATACTTCCATTGATCGATTATGTGCTCCAGACACATACGATTCGATACATACAGAGTGGTTATTATGTAATGGTTTTAAAAAATTCAACTGGTCTAACGATGCCGTTACCGCGCCTCTTCGACAATGTCTTGTAACTGAAATGGAGGCTGCATCATCAATCAAAGTCATTAGTTTTCCACCAAATAAAAAACCAAACGGATTCAAATCAAATGGAAAAATACGATGCGTTTGAATAACTTTCGATAATCGACAATAAGTTTCTTGCAAATAAATCACCTCAGCTGTAGTTTAGCACAAATTTTATTATAAGAACCAAAATTATAACATACATCTATTAACAATAAAATATCCGAACTACAGAGAGTGTGCCGCCTGCTACCTAGCAGGTTCTCGTCGCAAATTCAAAAGAGAATTAACGTCTCACACTCCATTTAGTTCGGATGTTATCGTTTGTTTAATATTTTCTAAAACGTTGATAACGTGCTTCTAACAATTCTGGTAAATCTTTTGCTGATAATTCCTTTAGCTTTCGAATCAAATCTGATTTCATTCGCTTTACTATTGCAGCTTCTGACAAAGGCTCACCACGAAATGTTTCCGGAATCACACGTTCAACAATACCTAATTCTTTTAATTCCTGTGCAGTGATTTTCATTAAATCAGCTGCTTCTTTGGCACGACTACCATCTTTCCAAAGAATTGAAGCAAATCCCTCTGGAGATAACACGGCATAAATTGAATGTTCCATCATCCAAACTTCATCGCCTAAGGCTAATGCTAAGGCACCCCCACTACCACCTTCACCTATGATAATGGCAATAATTGGGACACTTAAATCTGACATTTCTAATAAATTACGAGCAATTGCTTCGCCTTCACCACGTTCTTCTGCGCCAATTCCACAAAATGCACCTGCTGTATTTACAAAAGTAATAACCGGTCGATTAAATTTTTCTGCTTGTTTCATCAAGCGCAATGCTTTACGGTAACCTTCAGGGTGTGGTGAACCAAAATTACGTTTCAAGTTTTCAGGTAGATTACGTCCTTTTTGAATACCAATAACAGTGACAGGTTTGTCATCTAATAAAGCGACACCACCGACAACTGCTTCGTCATCTGCAAATAAACGGTCTCCATGAAATTCTTGATAATTGTCAAAGATGCGTTCAAAGTAGTCCAATGCAGTCAAGCGCTCTTTTGCGCGCGCTAATTGAACAATTTCATGTGCTGGTCTACCCATTATTCACGCCATCCTTTCATCGTATGCATTTTTACCAAAGAATGAATGCGATCACGTAGTTCTGTACGTTGCACAATTTGGTCAACAAAGCCATGTTCTAATAAGAATTCAGCTTTCTGGAAATCCTCTGGTAATTCTTGCTTAATTGTTTGCTCAATCACGCGACGACCTGCAAAACCAATCAAAGCTTGTGGTTCAGCTAAAATAATATCGCCTTCCATCGCAAAGCTTGCAGTTACACCACCCGTCGTAGGGTCAGTCAAAATCGTTAGATAAAATAAGCCTTTGTTACTGTGGCGTTTAACCGCAGCCGAGATTTTTGCCATTTGCATTAATGAAAAAATACCTTCTTGCATTCTTGCACCACCAGAAGCAGTGAACAAAACAACGGGTAAATTTAATTCAGTTGCTTTTTCAAATAAACGGGTAATTTTTTCACCTACAACCGTTCCCATACTTCCCATGATAAAATGAGAATCCATGATTCCTAAAGCAACTTCTTCACCTAAAACAACTGCTTTGCCGGTTAATACAGCTTCATGTAAATGCGTTTTTTCACGCATTTGTTGAATTTTTTCTTTGTAATTTGGAAAGTTTAACGGATCCGTTGTTTCAATGTCCGTATCCCATTCTTCAAAACTTTTTTCGTCAATCGTCAAAGCAATTCGTTCCCAAGCTGTAATACGGAAATTATAACCACAATTAGGGCAGACTTTTTCTGCCCCAATTTCTTTGGTATAAAGGGTATGTTTACAACTTGGACATTTCGCCCACATATTATCTGGCACAGAAGGTTCATTGATTGGCGTTGTGTCTCGATTTGGATTAATACGAATATAATCCTTTTTCTTCTTGAATAATGCCATAGATTTCCCTCCTAAACTTCAGGCGTCCAATTTGGTAAAAATTCTTCTTGTAAGAATGCTGTACTATAATCGCCAGCAATTACTTTGGGATGACTAATTAAATCCAGTTGAAATTCTGCATTAGTCACAACACCATCTGTAACTAACTCACTTAGAGCACGTTGCATTTTCATCAACGCTTCAAAACGATTATCTCCATAAACAATAACTTTTGCAATCATTGAATCATAATATGGTGGAATCGTATAACCTGAATACATCGCACTGTCAACGCGTAAGCCCATCCCACCACTTGGTAGCAATAAGTTATGAATTTTACCAGGCGATGGTGCAAAGTTAAACGCAGGGTTTTCGGCATTAATACGGCATTCAATCGCATGGCCTTTTAACACAATATCCTCTTGTTTTAAGCCTAGCTCTTCACCACTAGCAATTTCCAATTGTTTTTTTACTAGATCCACACCAGTAACCATCTCTGTAATAGGATGTTCTACTTGAATTCGTGTATTCATTTCCATAAAGTAAAATGAACCGGCTTCATCCATTAAAAATTCAATGGTACCTGCATTTTGATAATCTACAGCTTGAGCTGCTCGAACTGCCGCCATACCAATTTCTTGACGCTTTTCAGCAGAAATAACAACAGAAGGTGATTCTTCTAAAACTTTTTGATTGTTACGTTGCAATGAACAATCACGTTCGCCTAAATGAATGATATTTCCAAAGTTATCACCTAAAATTTGTACTTCAATATGACGAGCTGGATATACGATTTTTTCAATATACATATCGTCGTTACCAAAGGCCGCTTTAGCTTCTTGTTGTGCAGATGAGAAATGTTGAGGTAATTCTTCTTTTGTTAAAACTTTACGAATTCCTTTACCTCCACCGCCTGCTGCAGCTTTTAACATTACAGGATAGCCAATTTCTTCAGCAATCGTCAGTGCTTCTTCCACATCCGCAACAGCGCCATCACTACCTGGAATGACTGGTACATTGGCTTCAATCATCAAACGACGTGCATTGATTTTATTTCCCATATCATCAATTGTTTTGCTTTTCGGTCCAATAAAGACAATATTGCACTCTTCACACATTGAGGCAAAACGACTATTTTCGGAAAGAAATCCAAAACCAGGATGAATTGCTTCAGCTTTTGTTACAATAGCTGCGCTTAAAATTTGTTGCACGTTCAAATAAGAATCGGAAGCTTTAGCAGGGCCAATACAAATGGCTTCATCTGCTAATTCAGCATGTAATGCATTTTTGTCTGCTTCTGAGTAAACTGCGACTGTTCGTACGCCTAATTCACGACAAGCACGAATGATACGTACCGCAATTTCTCCGCGATTTGCAATTAATATCTTTGAAAACATAAGTCACCTATCCAATCATGAAGGTTAATTCAGCTTCGGCAACTTTTTTGCCATCCACTTTCGCTACACCTTTACCAATTCCAGCAGAAGCTTTTACTTTGATAATTTCCACTTCTAGAATTAGTGTATCTCCTGGTGTTACTTTTTTACGGAATTTTGCTTTATCAATTCCACCGAAATAAGCTGTTTTACCACGAAATTGCTCTAATGATAACAATGCTACTGCGCCAGCTTGAGCCATCGCTTCAACAATTAAGACACCAGGCATTACTGGTTCGTGAGGAAAATGACCTTGGAAAAATGGTTCATTGATTGTTACGTTTTTCTTAGCAACAACACGTTCGCCGTCTACTAATTCTTCTACGCGATCAATCAATAACATCGGATAACGATGAGGGATAATCTCTTTGATTTCTTGAATATTCAATACAGTCATAATTAACCTTCTTTCACACGGAACAGCGGTTGGTTAAATTCAACCACTTGTTCGTTTTCTACTAAAACTTCTACAACTTCACCCGAAATATCACTTGTAATTTCATTCATGACTTTCATTGCTTCAACAATACAAACAACTTCGCCTTTTTGGACACGATCGCCAACTTGTTTGAAGTTTGGTTTGTCTGGGCTTGGTTTTAAGTATACTACACCTACTAGGGGTGAAACAATTTCTGTTCCCGCAATTACTTCTGGCACTGGTTGTGCTGGTGTAGCTTGAACCGGTGCAGAAGCTGGTTGAACAGCTGCTTCAATTACTTGAGGTTGTTGTACTGGTGCTGATTGTACTACCGGCACAGTATTTTGTGTGCGTGATACGCTATTTTTATTTAAATATAATTCGAAATTTCCATCTTTTAGATTAAATTCAGTTAATGTGGATTGATCAAAAAGAGAAAGTAAGTCCTTTAACTCATTCAGTTCCATCCTTATGCCTCCCAACGTTTCATCAAAATAACTGCATTATGACCACCAAAACCAAGTGAATTGCTCATCGCATAGGTTAATTCTGCAGGTTTGCTTTCATTAATCACAACGTTTAAGTCAATTTCTGGATCTTGTTCTGTCACATTAATATTGGGTGGAATAAATTGATGTTGTAACGCTAATAATGTCGCAACGGCTTCCACTCCACCAGCTGCTCCTAATAAGTGACCAGTCATAGATTTCGTACTACTTACATACGTCTCTTTATAACTATCTCCTAATCCATAATGAATAGCAGTTGCTTCTGATACATCATTAGCTGGTGTACTTGTACCATGAGCATTGATATAACCAACTTCTGAAGGTTCAATCCCTGCCTCTGACATGGCTAATTTTATCGCTTTACCTGCACCTGAACCATCAGGATTTGGAGCAGTCATATGATACGCATCACAGTTTGCACCATAGCCTACAACTTCACCTAAAATATTTGCACCACGCGCTAGAGCATGTTCTAAGGATTCTAATAATAGAACTCCAGCTCCTTCACCCATAACAAAACCACTACGGTCTTTATCAAATGGTGTAGATGCTTTATTCGGATCAGATTCAGTTGTTAAAGCTGTTAAGGAAGCAAATCCAGCAATACCGATTTCACAAATCGTTGCTTCTGAACCGCCTGCAAGCATAACGTCTGCATAACCATGTTTGATATTACGGAACGCTTCTCCGACAGAATGTGTACCTGACGCACATGCAGTTACTGTCGTAGTACAAATTCCTCTAGCGCCTACACGTAATGCGATGTTTCCAGCAACCATATTTACGATTGACATTGGTACAAACATGGGTGAGACACGTTTAGGGCCTTTCGCATTCATTCGTGTTACTTGATCTTGAATTGTTGGTAAGCCACCGATGCCTGAACCAACCATCACACCAAAACGATCTGCATCGATCGCTTTCGTATCTAGTTGTGCCATTTCAATGGCATCTAAAGCTGCATGAATACCGAAAAGTGAAAATTCATCCATACGTTTCGTATCTTTTTTAACAAAATATTTTTCTAATGGAAAATCTTTGACTTCACCTGCAACAGAAATTCCTGTTGCTTCTGCATCAAATTTTGTAATTGGACCAATTCCATTGGTACCTTCTTTTAAACTTGTTAAGAATGTTTCTGGATCATTTCCGATTGGTGAAACGACACCATAACCTGTAATTACTACTCGATTCATAAATTTTCTCCTCTCTTAACCGTGCATGACCAATCCACCGTCAACATTTAAGACTTGACCAGTGATATATGGACTTTTTGCTAAGAAAATAGCAGTTTGAGCAACATCATCTACGTTTCCAAAACGTTGTAATGGAATCGTTTGTGTTACTTGTTCTTTCACTTTATCAGATAAAACATCTGTCATGTCTGTTTGGATAAATCCAGGAGCAATCGCATTACAAGTAATGCCTCGTGGCGCTACTTCTCTGGCTACTGATTTAGTAAAACCAACAACACCTGCTTTACTTGCTGCATAATTTGCTTGGCCTGCATTTCCCATCAATCCTGAAACACTTGAAAGATTAATGATTACGCCTTCACGTTGTTTCAACATTTTTTTCATGACTTGTTGGGTCATGTTAAATGTACCTGTCAAATTAATTTTCAAGACTTGTTCGAAATCTTCTTCTGTCATACGAAGCAACAACTTATCATTAGTGATGCCTGCATTATTGACTAAGACATTTACCGCCCCTAATTTTTCTTCTGCTTCTTTAATCATTTCGCCTGCATTTTTAAAGTCTGAAATATCGCCAGAAACGCCCACACATTTCACACCAAATTCTTCTATAGAAGCAATTAGTTCTTCTGAAATATCACGACGACCATTTAAGACAATATTTGCCCCTTCTTTGGCAAATGCTTTTGCGATGGCTAAACCAATGCCTCGCGTACTACCTGTAACAAAAACCGTTTTATCTTTTAATTCCATTTTTTCCTCCTAGGATAATAATGCCTCTGTCTCTTGTAGCGTCTTATCATCTTCTACACGAGACATCACTAATGTTTTGTCAATTTTTTTGATAAAACCTGAAAGAACTTTTCCTGGACCAATCTCAATCACACGTTCAATTCCCAATTCTTTTAACGTTGCTACGCTTTCAAAAAAACGAACTGGTGACATCACTTGACGTTCCAATAACTCTTTAATTTCGTTTTGTTGCATTACTTGAGCAGTAGTGTTACTAATAACCGGAACAGCCATTTCATTAAAAGAAACCTCTTCTAAGGCAATTTTCAACTTGTCTGCGGCGGGCTTCAATAAAGCTGTATGGAATGGACCACTAACGTTTAATGGAATCATTCGTTTCACACCGGCTTCTTTTAACAACTCAAGTGCTTGATCTACTGCTGCAACTTCTCCACCAATGACAATTTGTTGTGGTGTATTGTAGTTAGCTGGTGACACAATTCCTTGTTCACTCGCTTGTTTGCACGCTTCTTCAATCGTTTCAATAGGTGCATTCATAATCGCTACCATTTTACCTGTTCCTTGTGGTGCTGCAGTTGCCATGTATGAACCGCGTTTGGCAACTAATGCAACTGCTGTTTTAAAGTCTAATGCGCCACTGGCTACTAAAGCAGTATATTCACCTAAACTTAATCCAGCAACAGCATCTGCATGATAACCTTTTGCTTCTAATACACGCCAAAAAGCCACACTAACCGTTAGAATCGCTGGTTGAGTATATTCTGTTTGATTTAATCGTTCATTTTCTGTAAAACATAATTCTGCCATATCGTAGCCTAAGATTTCACTCGCCTCAGCAAATGTTTGACGAACAATTTCTTCCTGATCGAATAATTCTTGTCCCATGCCAACATATTGTGCACCTTGACCACTAAATAAAAAAGCTGTCTTCATGTTTCTCTCCTTTAAATTCCCGTTGATATTTGAGGATAAGTATTCGATTCATATCTACTCAACGTTGGATTTTCTATATAAAAGGAAAGGCTAGGCTTTTGGCCCAGCCTTAAAAATTAAGCTTGTTGTTGTTCTACGTATTTCACTAAATCTTCAACAGTTTTGATGCCGTCTTCAACTTCGATTTTCACGTCAAATTCGTCTTCAATTTCGTTGATGATTTGGAATAAATCTAAGCTATCTGCTTCTAAATCTTCTTGGATGTTTGTAGTTAATTTGATTTCTTCTTTATCTTTACCTAATTCTTCTGCTACGATTTCTTGAATTTTTTCGAATACCATGTTTATATTCCTCCAATTGTTTTGTACATTTTTAATTTTATATGACTACAGGTTTACAAAGTCAGCAACACGGTTCCCCATGTTAACCCACCACCAAAACCTGAAAGTACCACTTTTTGGTTGCTACCTAATGTTAAGACTCCTGAGGCAATGGATTCATCTAATAACAACGGAATTGTTGCTCCAGATGTGTTTCCATATTTATCCATATTTTGTAAGAATTTCTCTCTAGGAACTTTAATTTTCCGCGCAATTTTATCTAAAATACGCGAATTTGCTTGATGAAGTAAGAAATAATCAATTTCTTCTTTCTCTTCACTAATAAGCTCATCAATTGCCTTTGCTACGTCACGTGTCGCAAAATCAAAGATGTCTCGTCCAGCCATTGTTAAACAAGAACTCTGACTAGTATTCACTGATCCATAAGGACTATTAATCGCACGATAACCAGAAGTCAATGACATGCCTCTTGTACCATCTGCATGTAAGCTTTCTTTTAAGAGGTGTTGTTGTTCTGTTGCTTCTAATAAAATACCACCTGCTCCGTCACCAAACAATACCGCTGTTGAGCGATCTTGCCAGTCTAAAACTTTCGAAAGTACTTCGCCGCCAATAATTAATCCTTTTTTTGAACCTGTACGAATCATTTTTTCACCCATCGACAACGCATAGACAAAGCCGGCACACGCTGCACTTAAATCAAACGCTAACGCATTTGTCGCACCGATTGCCCCTTGCACCATACATGCCACAGAAGGTGAATTGTAATCTGGGGACATTGTTGCAACAAGAATAAAATCCAATTCCTCTGGAGCTGTACCGCTTTTTTGTACTAATTGCTTAGCAACATGGATACATAGATCAGAAGTATTCTCGTCTGTCGCAATATGTCGTGTTTTTATTCCTGTGCGAGAATAAATCCATTCATCGCTTGTGTCCATGATTTCTGCCAACTGATCGTTCGTTACAATTTTTTCAGGCACGTAACTGGCTGTTGCAGTAATCTGTCCAAAATTTGTCATATACATACGCTCACTTATATTCTTGTAAGAATTGATGAAGATTATCCAACGCTTTTAATAAAGCATGTTGTTCCTCTTCTTCCATGTTTACCAAAATTTCTTTAATCATTTGACTATGAAAATGTTGATGCACACGATACAATAATTTCCCTTTTTTTGTCAACGATAATTTGACAACTCGTCGATCATCTTCGCTACGAATTCTTTCAACGTAACCTTTTTTCACTAATCGGTTAATCGCGATGGTCAATGTACCCACTGTAATTGAAAGTTCTTTTGCAACTTCAGAAGTTGTCTTTTTTTTGTACATACCAATCGCTTCGATTGTGTGCATTTCGGTAATCGAAAGGTCATTGAATCGTGATTTTTTCAATTCTGATTCTTCGATTACTAAAATGTCATTAAAGACATCCACTAGTAAGCTATTAATTCTTTCAAAATCTGGTTTCATTGCTTCACCATCCGAATACTTTGATTATCAAATCATTTGACAATCAAACTATAATTCATATTTTTTAGAAAAGCAAGAGTATTTTCAGTTTTTTTTAAATTTCCATCTTATTTTCTGTAAATATAAAAAATATTCCCCTTTCAAATACTTTGATTTTCAAAACAATTTTACCATATTTATTAAAAAAATACCTTAATAACTTTATTTCCACTTGTTTTAATTTGAATTTTCTGCTATCTTCGAGTCAAATCTCCTTATAGAAATGGCGTGAAATCAACTATTGGCTAATTTAAAAGAAAAAGTAAAGATTTTACCAACCACACCTGGAATTTATCTCATGAAAGACCAATATGATGAGATTATTTACGTTGGAAAAGCCAAAAATTTAAAACAACGTGTCCGCTCTTACTTTCAAAAAAATAGCCAGCACTCAAAAAAAGTGCTGCGCATGGTTTTTAATATTCATGATTTTGATATTATCCAAGTGGATACCGAACTTGATGCCTTATTACTTGAGTGCCAATTAATTCAAACGTATCATCCATTGTATAACCAACAAATGAATCATTCGTTACGTTATAGTTATGTGACAGTTTCTCCAAAGGGTATTGAAATCAATTCAATGGTTTCTTCAAATAGTCTAGGCCCTTTTCGACAATATAAAAAAATTCCGATAGTAAGTCAAGTTCTGAGTGAAATTTATCAAATGCCTTGGGTCAACCACATTACAATGCATGCTTTGATTAAACAATTACCTGAAATGCAAAAAATCCCATTAAATCAACGGTTAAATGAAATTACCGCTTTTTTTCAAGGGACTGAGCAAAGCTATCTTCCTTGGATGGAACAACGAATTTCTTATTTATCTGAACACTTACACTTTGAACTCGCTCAAGCTCTAACCGAACAGCTTAACATATTAAACTATTTTTTCTTACAAAACAAAGAACTCGTGCGTTTTTCACAACAAAAAAAACTTATTTTTTCACTACCGTTAACTGAAACAACAAATAAATATTATCAAATTTCTTTTGGTCAAATCATTCATACGCAAATTCTCTCATTAAATGAAGCATTTCAACCAATTGAAAGCAGAGTAAAACCTTTCAGCTTAACGAAAACAACCATTGACCCCTTACTAATTTTAATGAATTATATGAAAAAGACATCTAAAAAGGGCTAGCATTTCGCTTTTTCCTTTTTAGACGTCTTTTTACTATTGAATTAAATCGTAAATTTCCATTGCAACAATATCAACATTATCAAATTGATACGGCTGATTAGATTCAGCTTCCGTTAATTCAAAGGTCTCTGTCGAGTTGTCATAAGTGACGATACATTTTTCAACGCCTTCTTTTTCAAAACGACGAACTTGTACCTCACTGTCTTGCGCTTCAATCATAGCTTCAAGACGTTTGATGATAGCGACTAATTGCGAACTTTTCATTCGTAGTCCCTCCCTTTTTTCATTTCTGTTACATTGTATCAAATGACTGGGTTACGTGCATTGTTTTTGCAAAATTTTTTTAAATTTTAAGATTTTTTCCCATCTTGCCACCAAAGTTTAATTAATGCTTGTGTCCCATCGTCTCCATAACCAGCCTTTTCTAGTTTTTCATAGAGTTGTTCAGCCAAAGTTGTACTTGGCAAGTCGATTCCCATGTTATTTGCTTCATCTAAAGCAATTTTCAAATCTTTAACAAAATGTTTTACAAAAAAGCCTGGGGAATAATTTTCTGCCAAAATGCGTGGGCTATAATTAATCATTGACCAGTTAGCTGCACTTCCACCAGCTAAGGTATCCAATATTTTAGACAAGTCCAATCCTGCTTGATTTGCATAAACAAGCATCTCTGTCATCCCGGTCATAGTACCAGCAATCATAATTTGATTGGCCATTTTAGCATGCTGCCCCTTTCCAGAGCCTCCATGCAACATACATGTTTTACCAAATTGTTCAAAAACAGGTAGGACATTTTGATAAGCGGCTTCTGAACCGCCAGCCATAATTGTTAGTGTTCCATTTTTTGCGCCTAAATCGCCACCAGATACTGGTGCATCTAAACTTTCTGCCCCGTTTTCATTTGCAGTTTGGGCAATTTTAACAGCTAAAGAAGGTGTACTTGTTGTTAAATCAACTAAAATTTTTCCCTTCACATCGGTGGCAAAAATCCCTGTGACAGCATGATAATAGGTTTCTTCAACATCGTGTGGATAGCCTACCATCGTGAAAATCAATTCACTTCCTTTTGTTACTGCTTTTGGTGAATCTTGCCACGTAGCACCTTTTGCTATTAGATCATCAGTTTTACTTTTTGTTCGATTGTAGACAGTTATATCATGACCTGCCGCTATTAAATGTTCTACAATCGCATGTCCCATGACACCTGTTCCGATAAATCCAATTTTCATGTCGATTCCCCCTCAAAAAAAGTTCACGTTTTTAGTATACGCTAAAAACGTGAACTTGAATATAATTTATTCTGAAGTTCCTTTAAATGATCGTAAACGTGTTTTCAATTTATCCATCGTTTCCGTCAATTCATTTTCTGAATGATTTTCTTCATAAAAAGTAATCATATCGTTATAAAATTCAATTATAGCTTTTCCAAAATATTCGGCAGAAATTTCATACATTTTTTGATCTAATATTTCTTGATTTTTCTGAATACCCGCTTGAACATACTCAATAAAACAAGAAGCAAAATCTTCATCTTTTTCAAATGTGACACCAAATGAGGCATCGCTAATTAATGTGTTCAAATAATCATTACCTTCAACAACCATTTGTGTCCCTGCTGCCATTGCTTCAGTATAGGTCAATCCTTGTGTTTCTGAGGTTGATGCACTAACGAAATAATTTGCAGCTTGATAATATAAGGCCACTTCATCATTTGGTACCTCACCAACAAATTGAACATATTCCATTAAACCTTTTTCGGTAACTAGTTCTTCTAATTCTTCTTTATACGGACCTTTCCCTACAATAACCATTCGGACATTCGGCAAAACAGCGAGTACTTCTGGTAAACCTTGAATAATTGCTTGAATATTTTTTTCATAAGATATACGGCTTAACGATAATACCATCAATTCTTTTTCTGTAATGCCCAATGCTGTACGCAAGTCTTGTTTCATTTCTTCTGTAATATCAGGTCGTTTAAACTTCTCAATTTCAATCCCTGTCGGAATAATTCGCATTGGTGCTACGACGCCATAGCTTTCTAGCTTTTCAATTACACGTTCGCTTGGACAAACTACACCAGTTGAGTGATTGGCAAACAATCGAGAAAAATATTTTACATGGACTGGACGAACAACTTTTCCCTTTGCAATATAATGTAGATAATCTTCATACATAGTGTGATACGTATGAATAACTGGTATACGCATTTTTTTACCCACCATCTTACCTAAAAGACCGGCACCGAACTCTGTGTGGGTATGAATTAAATCCAACTCTAATTCTTTGGCAATCAAATAGGCATACCACATGCCACGTACAACAATTCGGCGATCTTTAAATGAAATAAAAGGTACACTAGGCATTCGAATAATTCCTTCTTCAAATTCCGGTGCATTAGGATCCGTGGTCGTAAAAATAAATACCTCGTGTCCCATTTTTTCCAATTCATCTTTTAGTGTCCGAATAGATGTAGCAACACCACTTACTTGAGGCAAGTAAGTGTCTGTAAAGAACCCAATCTTCACGACATTCCCTCCAAACTCCGACTGTCTACTGCACTCCCCTTCAGCACAGTTTCATAGACTTTTTTTAATTCTGTTCCTATTTGCTGAATACTTTTTGATTGTGCTGTTTCATAGCCAGCTTTCGTTAAATCTGGCACTTGTTTCTCAACAATTTCTTCAATTTTTTGACAAAATTCTGCATTCGTTGTTCCCATATAAGCATTATAATCTTTTTTTAACCAACCTTCATATACAGGGATATCTCGAACAAGCACATTTTGATGACTTGCTAATGCTTCTAATACTACAATTCCTTCTGTCTCTTCATAGGAAGGAAAGAAAAATAAATCAGCATTGGAATACGCCCCTTCAATAATTTCTCCCTTAATATATCCTGGAAAAATTACATTGTCAGGGTGATTTCCTTTAACAATCTCCCGAATATCTTTTGGAATGGTATACATCGGAGTATGCCCAAACCAAATAAAGGTATATTGAGGCAACTGTTTAGCAATTTCGATAAAATCAGTCAAGCCTTTGCGATGGAAATATAAACCTACAGAAATAATCACTTTTTGTTCTGGATCCAATTGAAAGAATGCTCGAAACTTTTCTTCTTTCTTTTTACTTACTTGATATTTATCTAAATCAATGCCGTTAGAAACCACACTAATTGGTCGACGAATACCATAGCCTTCTAAAATTTTTTTAGCATAAACAGTTGGTGTAATTAAATGGTCACTATGAGAATACAAATAAATTAAATATTTTTTATATAATGAAGCCACTTGATTTGACCCAATAAACGAATTTCGAAAATCTTCAGCATTTGAATGTGCGTGATACACGACTTTTTTACCATTTTTTTTAGTACGACGAATCATCTGACGACTTTTAAAGCCATACGTATTAATGTGTAAAATATCATAATCATCGTTAGCATTTATTGTATAATCGACGCCTGCACATGTTAATGCTTTTTTTTGATGTTCAAAGGCGCGACCGATACCAGATTTTTCCAGCATTCGTTCTCCTTCAAAATAAAGAAGTACTTTCAAAAAAGTCTCCTCCCTTGTTATGTTTATTATTCAGTATATCATAGCCCCACCTTAGAATACTCCAACTATAGTCTTAGTTTCCAGACTATTTTTACACTTTACTTTCAAAAGACTGTCAATTCAAGCTTTTTATTTTTAGTATTACAAAACTGTTCGTTTATTTTCATGAATTTTTATAAAAATAACTAGTTTATTTTAACAATTCATGATACGGTGAATATACATTTTGGAGGTGTTTTACTTGAAAGTTATCGATATGCACTGCGATACAATTATGCGAATTTTCACTTCAACTGCCAATTTAGCTGAAAATAATTTACAAATTGATTTAGAAAAAATGAGACAAGGTGATTATTTATTACAAAATTTTGCTATTTTTTTAGACAAAGAAGCTGAAGACTCTCCCTATCAAACAGCTAAAGCAATGATTAATTGCTTTTATCAGCAAATGGAACAATATTCTCAAATCATTCGACCTGTGACTCGTTATGAAGAAATCATTCAGAACGATCAGCAGCATATCTTAAGTGCCTTATTAACAATGGAAGAAGGTGCACCTCTTGAAGGCAATGTCGAAAAGTTAGCTGAATTTTATCAATTAGGTGTCCGCATGCTGACTTTAACTTGGAACTATACCAATGAGATTGGTTTTCCTAACGCACGTTATTGGAATTCTGAAACACAGACACTTTCATCTCAACAAGGATTAACCAAAAGAGGCATTGAGATTGCACAGGCAATGAACGAATTAGGTATGATTATTGACGTTTCACATGGATCGGATCAATTAGTTGAAGACGTTCTGACACATACCACCGCACCTTTTGTAGCCAGTCATTCTAACGCTCGAGCATGTTTCCCGCACTTTCGTAATTTACCTGATTCGCTAATCAAAAAAATTGCTGACCGTGGTGGTGTGATTGGCTTGAATTTTTCTGAAGATTTTTTAAGAACCCGACAACAAAAATTACCACTTATTAATCAGTTAGTGACACATGCTATTCATATGAAGAATATTGGTGGAATTGATGTTATTGGTTTTGGTTCTGATTTTGATGGGATTCCAGTTAGCCATGAATTACCTGATGCAACCATTTTCCCTACTATTTATGATGCTTTTCAAAAAGCTGGATTTACTACCTCAGAAATTGAAAAGATTTTTCATCAAAATGTGTTGCGTTTATATAAAGAACTATTAATTTAACACTTTCTTATGCAAAAAGAGTCTAACGGCAATTTCATTAGATTCTTTTTGCAATTTCAATACAAATTATTGGTCACTCCATACTTCGCTAATCCTTATAACAAAAAAGTGATAGACCTAAAATAAGACCTATCACTCTTTCATATTTAAAATTCACTCCAGCTATCATCATCTGTTTTGTCAGAAATATTTTTCTTTTTATCTTCTCTTTTCTTTTTCTTTAATTCTACTATTAAAGAATAGATGGCAACAGCAGCTAATACAATTAATAATATTCTAAAAATAAAGAAAAACATATCTACTCACCATCTGTCACAACAGCATTCGCACCATTGACTGTAACCCAGCCATGTTCTTTGCGAGCTTGTGCTTCTTCATATTTAATTAGATTTTCAGTTACAGATTCAGCAATTTTTTTATTTGCTTCTGCCTCGGCTTCGGCTTGTTTAGTAATTTCATAAGCTTTAGCATCTGCTTGAGTTTTCTTTGTTTCAGCATCTAATTTAGCTTTTTCGTTTTCTTGCCCAGATAATACAATCGCATCAATTGATTTTTGTGTTTCTGCATCAATTTCAGGAACCCCTACCGTTACATCTTCCACAACAAATCCTTTTGTTTCAACTGACTTAGAAAAATTCGCTAATAAATTTCCTTCTGCTTCAGAAGATTTACCAGATAAAATATCTAAAATAGTATATTGAGAATAAACTTCTCTTGCTTCTTTTTGTAATTTTGATTTTAACCAGCCTTCTTCAATATCTTCTGAAGTAATGTTACCAAATTCTTTATACATTGCTGATGTTTTAGTCGGATCGATTTTATAATCATATTTAATATTTACAGAGGTCTTTTTACCATCTGATGTGGCAATTGAAACACTTTCTGCTTGAATTGTTTGTAAGCGAATTGGATATTGTGTTACTTTATCCAATCCTACAAATTTAATTCCTTGTCCTAAGGTTTCGTCACGTACACCGCCATTAATAGAATAACGCACCCCAACATAACCGTTTTCAATCTTTTCAAAAAAAACAAAAGCCCCTGCAATCACCGCTCCTAATACCACAACTGCCGTCAGACTTGTTTTAATAGCTTTGTTTGTACCGGTTTTATTTACTCCAGCTTTTTTCATCTTATTATCCACTCTTTCTTATTTAGTTGTTGTTTTAATTATTACATGTTTTTTTATTTCTATCAATTGATTATTTAAAAACCAGTCTAAAGGCTGAGAAATAAAAAAACATCCCATCTCTAAAGACAGGATGTTTAAAATTAATTTTTTAATGCTTATTCAGCAACGTATTCTTCAACTAAAGCAACGACTTCTTCCATTGTGTCGCAATCTTTAAGCGCACGATTTGCAAGTTCTTGCATTTTAGTAGTGTCTAAACGTTTCATTAAGCTACGAGTTTTTAGAATAGATGTTGCGCTCATTGAGAACTCATCTAAACCAATCCCCATTAATAATGGAACAGCCATTTGATCGCCGGCCATTTCTCCACACATACCAGCCCATTTACCTTCAGCGTGTGCTGAATCAACCACGTTTTTAATTAAACGTAAAATTGATGGGTTATATGGTTGATACAAGTAAGAAACTTGTTCGTTCATACGGTCTGCTGCCATTGTGTATTGAATCAAGTCATTTGTTCCAATACTGAAGAAGTCAACTTCTTTAGCAAAACGGTCAGCTAAAACGGCTGCTGCAGGGATTTCAATCATGATACCTACTTGGATACCATCAGCAACTGCGATACCTTCGTCAACTAATTTTTGACGTTCTTCGTCATACATTTTTTTAGCAGCGCGGAATTCTTTCAGCGTTGCAACCATTGGGAACATGATACGTAATTGTCCATGAACAGAAGCACGTAACAATGCACGTAATTGTGTACGGAACATGCCATCGCCTAATTCAGATAAACTGATACGTAATGCACGGTATCCCAAGAATGGGTTCATTTCATGTGGTAATTGTAGATATGGTAGTTCTTTATCGCCACCGATATCCATTGTACGAACAACTACAGGTTTACCATCCATGCCTTCCAATACCGCTTTGTAAGCTACATATTGGTCTTCTTCAGATGGGAAATCTGGAGCATCCATGTATAAAAATTCTGTACGATAAAGTCCAACAGCTTCAGCACCATTGTTATGGACACCAGTTAAATCTTTTGGTGTACCAATGTTTGCTGCTAGCTCAATGTGTTTACCGTCAGCTGTAACAGTTTGGGCATTTTTAAGTTTTTCCCATTCTGCTTTTTGTGCAGCGAAAGCTTCTCCAGCTTTATGGAATTCTGTAGCTTGTTCTTCAGTAGGATTGACGATAACATCGCCTTCGATACCGTTAACAGCTATAATATCACCTGCTTTTACTTTTGCAGTAATATCTTTTGTCCCCACAATTGCTGGAATCTCTAAAGAACGAGCCATAATCGCTGAGTGAGAAGTACGTCCACCAATATTAGTTACGAATGCTTTAACGAAATTACGATCTAATTGCGCTGTATCACTCGGTGTTAAGTCATGTGCAATCACAACAACTTCTTCATTAATCATAGATGGATTAGGTAAAGTTACTTGCAATAAATGTGCTAATACACGCTTCGCAACGTCACGGATATCCGCAGCACGCTCTTGCATATAAGCATTATCTTCCATTGCTTCAAACATGCCAATGTACATGTCTGTAACTTCTTTTAACGCAGATTCAGCATTAACTTTATTGTCTGAAATATTTTGCTTAATTTGACCAATCATTTCTGGATCGCTAAGAACCATTAAATGAGCGTCAAATACTTGCGCTTCTTCTTCGCCTAAAGCTTGAGCAGCTTTATCACGAATTTGTTTTAATTCTTCAGTAGATTTAGCTAGTGCATCATCTAGACGAGCTTCTTCAGCAGATATGTCTTCAACTGTAACTTTTGTAAAAGTTAAGTCAGGTTGAACTAATAGGTATGCCTTCGCAACTGCTACGCCATCACTTGCCGCAATTCCCTTTAGCATTTCAACCATTATTCAGACAATCCTTCCTTTTGCATTGTTTCAACGATAGCAGCAATTGCTTCTTTTTCGTCAGCACCTTCTGCAGTAATTGTAACGTCAGAACCTTGACCAACGCCTAAAGACATAACGCCCATGATTGATTTAAGGTTAACTGATTTACCTTTGTACTCTAAGTTAACATCAGAGTTAAATTTGCTCGCTGTTTGAACTAATAAAGTCGCTGGACGTGCGTGAATTCCTGTCTCAGCAATTACGTGAAAATCTTTCTTTTCCATATTATCAATCTCCTTTAGTGATATCTAAATTTTTTGTGAGGGCTTACTTTTGTCAACTCTTGTCTAACAGACAGAATTTAACCACCCTTTCAATTGTTAAGATTACCATTTTTTTGTTAGTTAGACAACCGTTTTCCCAAATAAATCATCAAATACTTACGAAAATTACTTTTTATTTCGCATCCATTTCATAGCGATAAATTATTTTCCCATTTAAACCAGCTTCCCCAACAAAGGATGTGCGGTCTTCTCGATTAATCCACACTTCACGAAACAAAAAAAAATCGTCTCTTTCTATTACAATTTCTTCAATCTCTCCATTTTGCAATTTATCTAATAAATCAACATAAGGGTTGTTTTCCATAGTTAAGCTCCTTTATTTAATTGTAATTCTTCTACCTTAAAAATTATAATTCTTTTTAAGAAAACTGCAAATTCAAATACTTGCACATCATTAAAAAGATTGTATAATAGTGTTAAAGGTCAAAGTTGGTCAATGGATTAATTGCCCTTCTTTTCCTGATTACTCACTACAAAAGACAAAACTGTATGAAAGGTCGTGAGACACTATGCTTTGCCAAAACTGTGGAAAAAACGAAGCGACAATTCATTTATATGCAAATGTCGGCGGACAAAGAAAACAAATTGATTATTGTCAAAGTTGTTATCAAAAAATTAAAGGTCAACAAACAACAAATGCGATGCCTCAAGATCCATTTGGCTTTGGTAGTCTAGATGATTTGTTTAGACAAATGTCTCAACAAATGCAACAAGGAACTCCTTCCTATAATCAGACGCCTCCTACCCAAGCAGGTGGAAATCAAAATAATTTTAATGGTGGGCAACCACCTATCAACAATACACCTGGAATTTTAGGTGAATATGGTATTAATATTACGCAACAAGCTCGAGATGGTGAAATCGATCCTGTTGTTGGTCGCGATTCAGAAATTAAACGTGTCATTGAAATTCTCAATCGACGAACAAAAAACAATCCGGTATTAATCGGTGAACCAGGTGTCGGTAAAACAGCTGTTGTTGAAGGATTGGCACAAAAAATCGTCGATGGTGATGTTCCTCAAAAACTTTTGGATAAAGAAGTAATTCGTCTAGATGTTGCTTCATTAGTTCAAGGAACAGGTATCCGTGGTCAATTTGAAGAACGCGTCCAAAAACTAATTGAAGAAATTAAGCAAGCGGAAAATATTATCCTATTTATTGATGAAGTGCATGAAATCGTAGGTGCTGGTAGTGCTGGGGATGGTAACTTGGATGCCGGTAATATTTTGAAACCAGCATTAGCTCGTGGCGAAATACAAATGGTAGGCGCGACTACACTTAGTGAATATCGTATCATTGAAAAAGATGCTGCGTTAGAACGTAGAATGCAGCCTGTTCGTGTGGACGAACCATCTGTTGAAGAAACAGTTACCATTTTAAAAGGTCTCCAACCACGTTATGAAGATTATCATCATGTAAAATATACAGATGAAGCAATCCGTGCTGCGGCTGTTCTTTCAAATCGTTATATCCAAGACCGTTTCTTACCAGATAAAGCAATCGATTTATTAGATGAATCTGGTTCAAAAGAAAACTTAACTATTCAATTTGTTGATCCAAAAGTTATCGATAAAAAATTAGCAGATGCCCAACAACAAAAACAACTAGCTTCTCAGGAAGAAGATTTTGAAAAAGCAGCTTATTATCGAGACCAAATCAATAAATTACAAAAAATGAAAGAACGTCAAATTACTGAAGAAGAAACACCTGTAATCGATGAAAAAACTATGGAACAAATCGTTGAAGAGCGGACAGGTATTCCAGTCGGTGAACTAAAAGAAAAAGAACAAGCCCAATTGAAAAACTTAGCCATTGACTTAAAAGAACATGTGATTGGTCAAGATGAAGCAATTGATAAAGTAGCCAAAGCGATTCGTCGCAATCGTGTCGGTCTTGGCAAGAAAAATCGTCCGATTGGCTCTTTCTTATTTGTAGGTCCAACCGGTGTCGGAAAAACAGAACTTGCCAAACAACTAGCTTATGAAATGTTTGGTTCAGAAGATTCAATGATTCGTTTTGACATGTCGGAATATATGGAAAAACATAGTATTTCTAAATTAATTGGTTCCCCTCCTGGTTATGTTGGTTATGAAGAAGCTGGACAATTAACTGAAAAAGTGCGCCGTAATCCGTATAGTCTCATTTTATTAGATGAAGTAGAAAAAGCTCATCCGGATGTATTGCACATGTTCTTACAAATCTTAGATGATGGACGTTTGACAGATGCTCAAGGACGCACAGTCAGCTTCAAAGACACATTAATCATTATGACAAGTAACGCTGGGTCAGGCAAAGTAGAAGCCAATGTAGGTTTTGGCGCTGCTCGAGAAGGCATCACTCGTTCTGTCTTAAATCAATTGCATCATTATTTCACACCAGAATTCTTGAACCGTTTTGACGGTATCATTGAATTCAAAGCGTTGAGTAAAGAAAATCTATTGAAAATTGTTGCGTTGATGTTAGATGAAGTAAATGGCATGTTAGAACAACAACATTTACACATCGATGTCACACCAGAAGTGAAAGAAAAACTCGTAGAACTGGGCTTTGATCCAGCAATGGGTGCTCGTCCACTACGTCGAACAATCCAAGAACAAATTGAAGATGGGATTGCCGAATTCTACCTCGATCATCCAACCGAACATTCACTTGAAGCAACTTTAAATGATGAGGGTAAAGTAATTATCGCAACAAAAAACGTTGTCGTCGATGAAAAAGAATAAACTAGATTTACTATCTAAAAAAAAGTTGGTCAAATATCATTTTTTGACCAACTTTTTTTAATTTTTTAAGAGATAATACTTTCTATTTCTTTGAAAAGAAAATATAATTATCCTATAGACAAGAGAATGTGAGGTGAGCGATATGAAGTTGGTAAATGTAACAAACAGCCACTCTCGATTAGTCAAACAACAACTCGAGAATACCGATGCTTCATTAGTTAAAGTTTTCACTGCTGGTAATACCACTGTTATTTATACTGAAGCACCGCTCCATAATGAAATTTTAATTGTAAATAATAAGAGGAAAATCCATCCAGAAGAAATCGAAGAAATCAAAAAACACTTTTTAGCTAAGATTCCTTCTGAATTGTACTCTGATAAAGATATAACCATTATTGAAGACAATGAGTTTATTGAAATATCGATTCCTAAAGCGTTACCTGTAGAATAAAGAAAAAATATCCAAACTATGGAGAGATTGTACATCATCTCCTATAGTTTGGATATTTTTATTCATAAAATCCTTTAAGTTCAGCAATTTCTTTATTATGCTTTGGATAACCTTTATCTCCTAAAACCATCACCGCAAATTCTAAACGTTCTTTTCTTCGCGGACTATTTTCTACGATGTGTTTAGCGATTGCTCGTTCATACCCTTCATGCTCCAAATCGGTGATTAATTGATAATAATTTGCAATATTTTCTTTTGCCAAACGAACTGCCTGAGCTTTTTCCATATTCGACTCTTTCAGGTAGCTCTGGAATAAATCATAAATTTCTTTTGAATGAGTAGCACTATATTTATCTTCTTCATTCATTTGTTGAAACTCTTCTTTATTCCAATATGAATCTTTACGAACTTTTTGTGCGAATAAATCATTTAATTTATATCTTTGAATAAAGGTTTCGATTGTCTCATTCACAATTTTTTCTGCTTCTTCAATGCCATCAATAGTTGCAGGGTCTAGGCTATTAGAAATTTCTTTGCCATTAAAAACAATAGTTACTTTTAATTGATTCATTACTCTGTTCACTCCTTTAACGTTATTTTAGAATATTTGTGGCAATGTCGCAATGAATGAAAAATAATATTTTCCCTTTAAGTTCCCTAGCTACTTTTTGTTCTCTCTATATAATGTAGTTACTTTTACATAAACACAAAGCCCCCTTTATGCCTAATCAGACATAAAAGGGGACTTTAATCATTTTTCAGTAAATATTTACATCAAACTCTTCAATTTCACATCTGGATACTTGTCGGCAAACCAACGCATCGCGAATTGGTTTTCGAACAAAAACAATGGTTGATCAAAACGATCTTTTGCCAGAATATTACGACTAGAACTCATTTGAAAAAGTTGATATAAAAGGATTCATACGCTCTTAACTATATTTTTCATTATACCCTGCCTTTAAATTTCAGTCAACTTGTGATAAAAAATTTTAGTCTTTAAAGTACCATATTAGAAACGCCTATTTTAGTGTTTAAAATAATAAAAAACTCTCAGCAATTAATTGCTAAAAAGTGGCTCTATAATCTATTGAAATATACTGTTAGATACTTAGTACCCGCAAATTTTACGGTGGCTGATATAGGCTGAAAGATACCAAATAAAACAGCTATTTACTACATACTGATAATACTATTATTTTCTTTAATCTGAACCAAACAAATAACAAAGAAAAACTAGCATTTTTTATGTTTTATACATATGATAGTTGTAATACTAAATAAATAATTAGTTAGGAGTATTTCATATGACAACTATTGACAAACCAAAATCCAAAATAATTGAATTACATGGAAGATATGAAATTTATTACTGTTTTCTTTCAAAGCCTAGCAAGAAAAAAGCAGATAAAAAAGAAAAATATTATATATTAGCAGATATACATATTAATCCAAGAGAAGTTATACCTTATAATAAAAATCTAGACAAATTGAATTATATACTAAACGATAATACAGAATCTTTCGACAAAGCTTTAGCTAACACAGTAGAGAAAGAAAAAAGGTTAGCTAATAACCATATAGATATTTTCAAAAAAAAACAAAACAACATTATATAAGATATCAGTATTATGTCCTATTATCGATAATACTGATCAAGAATCCAATTATTTATTTCCTATTGTTTATCACTTTACTGACAATAGAAAAATATTTAAATTTACTTTTGATTTTAATGAAAATAGTATCACTGATTATTATTCTATTAGTAAAAATTTATCAGGTGCTTATTATTTTGAAAAAGAACATGAGCAATTTAATAAAAAATCTATCTCTGAAAAACAATCGATTAACCATATTTTTAGTGATATATATGAAAAGTATTTTATCACAATGTCTCCTATAACTAATTTAGATTTTCAGAATACTCCCTTGTATGAAACCGCATATATTTTAAAGCTTAAACTAGATAATTTTTCAGAGAAAGAACATAGCGCATGGTTAAATCATCTCGTTTTATTTCCAAACTACACTAATATTTCGAAAAAATATACAGAAAATTTTATCGAGTCAAATGGTTTAGAAATGTATGTCACTCCAAATAAGACTTTTTTATCAGTAACCAAACAACTTGAACAAACTATTAAATATAACTGCCGGAACATGAATGAAAGTGATTCTGAAAATATTTACTTTACAAGTGCCAGTACATTTTACCCAATGCTTTTTAAAATCATATTAAAAAAATATAAATTATTTTTCTTAGGTAAAAATGAATTGGATTTGTCAAAAATAATGAAAAAAAAGAAAAAAGATTTAAAATATAGTTACATTTTTACAATCACTGAAACAAACTTGACTTTTGCCAATTATGATTCTGTCTCAAAGCTTAGTTATCAAATTGAGTCTCTAATAATACCTGAATATATTTCAAGTCAAATGAATGAACTAGATTATTATAGGAAAAACTATGAAGAAGAATCCATCAATAGCTATATTGAACAAAATAATAACTTTTTGGCACTCGTAACTTTATTTTTGTCAATAGCTCTGTCATATACACCAATAAAAGAAGTTCTTATTGATTTAAAAATTAAAGAATATTCATTTTTAGCCTATCTATTGTTTCAGATAGTTCTAATTGTTGTATATATTACCTATCGTAAAATTATAAAATGGCGTAATTAATTGAAAGTTATAGAATCAAATATTGCAATATTTTATATTGATAAAATACGAGTTTTATCAATGTAAAATAGACCTTCTCACCTCTTAGAAGGTCTATTTTTATTTATAGTATTTCAGATAGTAATTCCTCGCATCGGTCTTGATTAATTGTAACTTGATACATCCATTCCAAATCGTTATCCAAAGCTATATATGTGACTGATTGTCCGTCATATTTGTGAGCATTATTCCATACTGTATCGTAATCACCTGTTACTTTATTGATTTTACGCCATGTAAAACAATTTGAGCTTAATTTATCTGTAATATTTTTGTTGTCTCGGAACACAAAAGCATAGAACGTTATTGTATCTTCTTCTTTTTTCCTAAAGATTTCCGTACCATAACGTTGCATCATTTTAACACTTTCAAGTTTGTTAGTAAGTCGTGATGATTGATCTTCATAATCTTCTTTCAACTGTTTCTGCTTCTCATTAACCGACTTATCTATTTCTTCCATTTTTGCATTGGCTTCTTCTACAGCTTGTCTGAAACGTTCCTCTGCTTCTTTTTGCAGACGAGTAATTTCTTGTTGTTTTTTCCTGAATTCTTCTTGTGCTATGTGCAATCTTTCAGTGGCATTATTATCAACTTCTGCCGCTTTGCCATCTGTATATTCTTTAGCATCTTCCACGATTTTTGAAGTATTACCGCTCTCAATCCACGTTTGTGTTTCTTCATGCCACGTTTTAATTGGCGTATATGGCGAACTAATATCAATCCAAATAATATTGTTTGTACCTTCTGGTGGTGTTTCACTTGTTACCACAATCGCCTTACCACGTCCATCAATTTGGATTTTTTCCATTTTTGATTGTAGTTCATTAGCCAAGGCACGTAACATGCTATTATCACTTACTT
The DNA here is from genome assembly GCF_017426705.2 of Enterococcus sp. DIV2402. Taxonomy (NCBI): domain Bacteria; kingdom Bacillati; phylum Bacillota; class Bacilli; order Lactobacillales; family Enterococcaceae; genus Enterococcus; species Candidatus Enterococcus lowellii. The sequence goes on from NZ_CP147251.1 coordinate 2,426,311, forward strand.
GCTGAACTAAATAATCTCCTAATGTTGCTAACACGGTGCCATGAATGTGGTCATATTCCAGGACTAATACACGAGCAGATAAGTATATACTATGTCTCTCATCAACTAAATTGATTGTATCGCCTGTTCCAATCTGTGAAGGAAAATCTAAAATAGTAACCTCATAATTTTCTGTCAACTTCACAGACTTTTTCAAGTCCGACATAGCCATTTCAAAAAGTTTCTTTTGATCCACTGTATCATAAGACTTCGAGCGAACGATATAGCTTGATTGAGGGTTCGGATTTTCGTTGGAAAGCAGACGGCTCCATTCTTTAACAGATTCGCTGTCTTTTAACAATCCACCACTATCTAATATGTATTTTCCGTTTGGATCAGTATACGCATATCCTTTTAAATTGATAGGCCTATCTTTTCCTTCTGGAATCCCTCCAATAGCTTGAATCGAGTTCGCAAACTCATATAAATCACGACTTGTTACAATTTTGTCAATCTCTTTACCTACATATAATGTGACTGGATTGACATCTGTCCCACGCTTTTTATAAATATTAACGTGTTTTTTTATGACATCCAGCCCATCAATATCAAATGAGAAATCTAGCTCAACATCAAATTGATTTGCGACACTGATAATCCTCTCCAATGAAGTATTTTCATTTTCCCAAGCTGGTAACTTTCGCTTATTATCTGGGATTTCATTTAATCCCACCACAAAGCCCGAATCATACACGAACTTATCAATATATTCTTTGATTGAATATTGTTTATCTGGCGCAAAAGGTGGAAGAACTTCATTAATCAAATCAATGGAAGCATCACGCCCAATCACTCGAACTGTTCCATCAACTGGGTCATACTCAGATTGTTCTTCAATAGTAATCCACACTGATGCTCCCTGAATATTTTTGTATAGTATAAAATTGCCTACTGCGGTTAACTTCTCAGCTAACGCAAAATCATTTTCGTCATATGTCAACACAGCTTCAAATTTTCGGACTGTATCGCCAATGCTTTCAACGTCTGTTACATCGGTAACTTGTATTCTTGTTCCTTCGTCTGCTACAATGTCAATTAAGTTATATTTTCTATCAGTAAAGTAAAAATTGGTCATCTATTTTCTCCTTATGTAAAAATAGAGATAGCACTTGCTACCTCTAAATAAATGTTTCTGTGAATTCTGCTTCGATTTCTGGTGTTAGTGCCCAACTACTAGATACAACTTGTACTTCTGTATCACTATATGGATTAAGTACAAACTTTTCCCATTCGTTGGCAATGGAATGATATGCCGAATCTTGTGCCTCTACACCGTTAACATACAGCTTTCTGGATTGTACATCAACTTCCACCTCATCTTGATCATCATAGATATTTTTTATATCCTTCCAATACGGTGTATTAACCCAAGTGAATTTAGTATCTGTAAAATTAATCGTACCAACTGTACCGTTTGCCCATCTCATAGCCCAATAAAAAGATTTTTCGATTGGTCTATTTTTATATGCGTCATCTGTGTACGTTTTACTTAATATCGCATCTTTTTTAAGATTAACAGCACCTTTTAAATTTGTAATTTGTCCAAGTTGAAAAGTTACTTTGTTACCTTTACGATTAATTTGGATTTCAAAGAAACCACCATCAAACTTCTTTAAATCTAAATTAAATGAACGGGTATTTACTGCATCATTTATATGGAATTCAGCAATTAATTCTTTTCTTGATCCCGATGAGTCACGCATAACAAAACCTAAAAAATGCTTGTTATTGTCATCAATTAAAGCAAACTCAATACGATGACACTCTCTTACACCTGACCTAAAATTAAAGCGATTAGTAAATGAAAAATCTCCTGTATTTTGATTATTCGCATTTTTATCAATTGGAACTGTAAAACTCGGCCCGTTCCACATATCATTAGCATTGGACGCCCATACAGGCGTAGCCACATCTTTATTTTTCCAGCTAAATGAACCTTTCATAGTGTTTGCTTTCCCACTTGTATGTATAGGATAGCTACTTATACCTTGATTCATTATTGAACCTGTGGGTAATTTCCCTTCAAATCCGCCATACAAAACTCTATCTGACCGTACAGCTGTTGATCCGTCTAGTGCTTGAGGATTACCAAATTGCAACACGCCACCATTTGAATTTACAAAAGCTAGTAAGCCACTCTCTCCGTTCATTTTTGCTCTAAGGATAGGGTAAGCTTTATATGTACCTCTATTTTCTATTTTGATGGTGTCATCTAAATTAATAGGTGTTACTTCATACGTAGTTAATCTCTCGCCTAAATTAATTTGTGGTTTGGATATGCTAAAGTTCCCATATTTTACAGTACGAGGTAACAAACTAATATATTTGGTATCACTCCCTTTAATTTTATAATTTTCTAATTTTATCTGAACCCATTCGCCTAAAATGAATTCTGGCAATGGTAAATCTTGCCAATAAGTACGATTTTTCCCACGTTCGTTATACTCCTCGATGGAGGCCAAGAATACACGTCCGTTGGCTGGCTCATTTAAGCGTACCCATAAACTAGCTGACACACTATCCCCTTTAGAAAGATTAACGCGCCTTTTTACACTATTGGTTACCCACCTATGATACTCTCCATGATAAATACTATCTGTGCTAGTATCATGAAATCCTGTCAATACTCTTGATCCATTAAACCTTTCGTTGGGTTCAACGAATGACCATGAAGCAAAATATTTCGTCTTCATTGCAAATTCCGGCTGAATAAATAAATTGCCTGTACCACTAGATGGTACTTGGTTAGTTGTTATTTTGCTATCTCTAGCATACTCAATGCCTGAGGGATTAAGAAAAGTAACTTTAGCCGTACATGTGCTGTTATTTAAAAATTCAATATCGGTCGTTCCTGTGTAAATAACTTTTCTATATAACGCTGGGTCTGCCGTCCATATCATTTCTTTAGGCTCATTTGAGTCAAAATAGTTTGCAATGGTACGTCTTAGGTCATGAATATTCGTTATTTTTTTGTTAATCAATTGGTCTGTAGTGAATAGAATATCCAGTGAAAATTCTTTCTCTGCATATCGAACATCTTTGACTGTTATACCGTCTTGCTTGCCTAATTGTGTGGTTTGAACATCCTTATCCAATAAGCTGTAACTCATATCAGTGCAATAGAACAACTCATTACTCGCTACACCGTCAAAAATAATATGATTTAAAAAAGTGTATTCTTTGTTCTCAATAATTGTTGGCATCTATAAACTCCTATCTATATAATAATAAGGCTTGATATTATTACCAAGCCTTATATTTGTGTTATGCAAATACCACTTGACCTCTGCCACGAGCTTTGCTAATTTTGTCACGATTATTTCTTTTTTCTAACTGCTTGCTAACTTGTCTACCGTCCATGTAAACATTGCTATCTTTTTCCAACAATCCTTGTACCAAGCTTATCAATTTATCGAACTTAGATTCGAGTTTTGATAAATCTGAACCATTGTCGTTACTTTTAATAATGACATTATCCGTATCGCCTAAAATCGTTTTAGTTTTCTCCAACAGTTCCATCGCTCTTGAACGTTTTGCGGACGATAAAGGAATAACAACTTCTGGTTTATTTCCCTCTCCAACCATTGCCAGGTGCTGTTTAGTAATAAAACCACCGTTTTCGTATCCAACTCCACGATAACCGTTAGTAATTGATCCATAACGTGCTTTTACATACCTAATAGAAGCAAGCATATTATCCAACGGCGCCCAAATATTATTGAATCCAGGACGTTTATAAAACTGAAATGTTGGATCGATAACTTGTAATAATCCTTTACTCGGCGTTCCATTTTTAGCATTAATATCCCAATTGTTGATGGTGTTAGGATTACCACTTGACTCGGTGCGAATTTGATTCATCATCGCATTTAGATTAGCTGTTGAATAAACACCTTCCATTTGTAATGCTTGGGTTGCTAGATTACGCCATCTATCAACACCAAAACCCTGAGAAGTAACTTTATATTTTTGTCCAATCGGCTTTTCTCCGCTAAGATGAACGTGATCATAGTGATCTCCATCAGCCCAAGGTTTCCATCCTTGATTTTTCCAGCGCCACATACCGTTTGTAATAACATACTTGATTCCATCCATTTTAATTGCTTCATCCGCAATTTTTCGATAGATTGGTGAACCATTATTAACTCCTGGTATTGCTAAATCGACCGCTAAACCTTTGCTGTGATCAAAATTATCTGTAAAACGGAGTCCAGAAGAAAGGTATAAGCCTTGGTCTTTATATTTTTTCAGAAATCCGTTGGCGATATTCATGAGGTATTGATAAACACCATTACCGTTTTTGGAAACATCTCCATAAAACCCATTGTCACCAAGATTCGATTCATTTTTAGCAAATAGATTTTTTGTCCATCCAACCATTGAGTCTTTCGCTTTTGTTACTAAACCTTTTCCGGCATCTAATGCAAAATGAGAAGCATCACCAAAATCAAGAAACTTACCTAACGCAACGTCAACTAATTTAGAGGGATTTGAAACAAAATCCCATACATCGGTAACTTTTTCTTTCGCCCATTTACCAATTTCGCTAAACCAATTCGTTCCTTTCTTATATGCAAATGTTGGGGAATTTTTACCCATTGCATTAGCAGTGTCTTCAGCGTTAAGTACGTGCATACCTTTTGGCGCATTTGGTATAAGCACATTTTTCCCTTTTGGTATAAATGCCTGTCCATTTGGCATAACCACCATTTCGGCACCATTACCATCATTTACTAAGGCATTTCCGCCCTTATGTCCGCCTCTTGGTGTACCTTTCGCATACTTCTCATCTGGCTGCCAAGTCGGTAGTTTTTTAGCACCAAATTTTTCTAGAACCCAATTGGCTCCACCTATTACCGTATTGACCGGCTTTTTAATAATTTGCTGTGCTTTTTTGAACATTGATTTAAAGGCGTTAACTACTTTATATGTATTGTTTACAATACCTTCCGCAATCGTACCAGGAAGATTCTTCATTTTTGTTACTATATTTGATACACCATTTGAAAACGAATTTTTGATACCCTTCCACATGCTAGTAATAGCATTTTTTCCACTAGATGCCATTGAAAACAATCTTTGGGGAATAGATGCGACAAAACGAGATACATTCGTTCCCACATTTGCAATACCACTTATAAAATTTCCTTTAATTCCATTCCACATGTTGGTTATTGCGCTTTTACTGTTTGAACCCATTGTAAATAATTTTTTTGGAATTGACGCAACAAAGCCACCAACCGAGCGCCCAACGTTTGATATGCCTTGGGTAAAGAATGCTTTGATACTCGTCCACATGCCACTAATTGACTTAGGAATTGCTTTGACGAATCCACCGAAACCTTTTACAATGCGGCCAAAGAACATCATGTTCAAATAACCCCAAATAGCCTCAATGGAACCAAAGAATAATTGTTTGAGACCATCCCACAACATTTTAAAATCACCCGTAAAAATACCAGTAAATATTTTCATTAGGCCTTGGATACTCTGTACAATACCATTGACTAAATTGCCAACACTATCTATAAACTGGTGTATAATTCCTAATACTATATTTAATAATGGCTTTATAAATTCTAGGAAATTCTTGAAAGCTTCGATAAATTGTTTCCCGTCTGTGTTCCAATAATCTGAGAAAGACTTAAACATATCTGAAAAAATCTTTTTCACCTTATCAATCATCGGGATTAGATACGGCTCTAAAAATCCTTTTAAATCCTCGAACCACTGTATTTTACGAGGTTTAAACATCTCATCGATAAAATCTTTCATCTTAGAGTTGAAAGTAACCATACTATCAGACATTGGGCTAAATAAGTTAGCTGTATTACGTTTTAAAGCTTCCCACGGCGAATTATCTTCGGACAACGCAATTAACTTATCCATTTCGCCAGCTGTTATCTTAGCGCCTTCGCCTTGTTTTCCCAGTGAGTCTAATACTTTTAACCCATTGTCTTCGGCTAATGTGCCGTATACTTCTTGATACTTCATCAAACGTTTTTGCGGATCTTCAATTTGTTGAATTGATTGCAATACAGCATTGTTCATTTGTGTTACAGTGATTGAGCCATCTTTATACTGGCCGTATACATCCCATAACCCTAAATCGTCTACCACATCCGCCATTTTGCCCGTGTCCTGAATAGTTAAACCCATCTCTTTGTATAGGTCGTTAAACTTATCTACTTGATAGGCACCACTACGATATCCATTGACAATTTTATCAGCCATGGACTGAACTGAATCGCCATTCTGTGCGTAGAAACGGGCGTACTCATTCATTTGGTCTGCTATTTCGTGCTTTTGGTCGCCTACATTTTTTGCCATTGTTTGCATTGCATTGTAGGCTTCTTCTACTGGAATTCCAAATTCGCCAGCCAATTTATACGCACCAGCAATGGACTCCGATACATCCGACCCAGTTGCTTTCGCGTAAGCCACAGCCATTTTTGATTGATTTTCTAATTCTGACTGGTCAATTTGTGGTGTAAATGAAAGAACAATTTCACTTGCTTGATTGAATTCCTCACGATCTCCACCCATTTCTGTATACGCATTATTGCTTGCTTCGGACAACTTACCTGTTTGACCTTTATTCCCACGTGTCGCAAGCAAAAACTGTTCATAGCTTTCTTTTGCAGCTCCGAATTCTTCTGCTACCTCACTCGCTAAATTGGCTACTGCTTCCAAACCTTTAGCGGTAATATTTGCGCCTAACGAACCGATAAATGTATCTAACGCCACATCTGCCCCACCGATTCCCTTTTCAGTCTTCCCTACCTCACTGGACAAGTCGAGGTTTTGCCCTGATTTTTTTACACCGTCTAACTGGGTGCTAGTAATCTTGGTTTGACGTTCCAATTTCTCTAAAGAGGCTACTGCATCTAGCGTCTCTTTTGCCGACACACCAAACTCTTCGGATAATTGAGCGACAACTTTTTCTTGCTCACGTGTTGCTTGTTCAGTCAACACCAGTTGTTTTTCCAGCCCTTTTTGTTGGGCTTCTAATGCACCAGCTTCATCGCCTGCTTGTTTTAACGCTTTAACTTCATCATTCGTTGCCTTTTCGTTTTCACGCATTTCTTTCGTTAATGTGTTGACACCTGTTGACGCATAAGCTAGTTCTTTTTTTGTGTCGTTTAACTGTTTCGCATACCCATTATATTTAGCTGTTGCGTTATTTATTTGTGTATTAAGCTTGATTACCTGCTTGGATTCTTCGCCATATTTTTCAATAGCTTGGTCTCTACGTTTGTTTAGTTCCTGTATTTTAGCGTCTTGACCATTCATGACGGTCGTTAAATCTTTTACTTTTTGACCTAATCCATCATATGTTTTGGAAGCGCCTTGAAAAGCCTTCATATTGGCTTTCATTGACGATTCTGCTTGTTTTATTTTGGTATTAATTGTGTCTAAATCATTACCAAAACTGGTGCCATCTAAGCTAACACCTAACTTAATCGCACCTACTGGCTTTTGTTCTGCCATCTATGTATTCACATCCTATATACAAAAAATAGAGGGAAGTAACCAAATTGGCTACCTCCCTCTTAATTTCTATGTTATTTTTATATTGTAGCTCCCAATGAAGCAAAGAAGTCTTCTGCTGACATAATGTCATTTGGGCTTGAAGAATTACCATCTTCGCCTAGCAAATGGAATAAGTAGAAGTAGTCTGATTCATCGATTTCAGGTAGCTTCCAACCAGCTTCGATTAAATCGCGATAAATCTTATCTATAGTTTGTCGTGCTTCTGAAAAGCTTATGCTGGCTTCATTGTCGGCTTTTTTTCGTCCGCACCAATCTCTGATACTTGTTCGAATACGCCCTGTAAAGTAGGCATTAAATCAACCGCATCAATGCCATCAAGCAAATTGTCAAAGTTGACCTCTGGTGCGTCAAAAAAGTTCTCTGTCAAAATTAACATATCATCTAGTACATCCAATTGAGAGATTTTCCCTTGTTCAGATTCTAATTTTTCCATTTTTTCATAAAATTTGAACATTTCTCGCATTTTACGTGCACTGATTGTTTTTTGGGTAAAAATACGATTTTTACCATCGATTTTTAGTTGTAACTTGATTGCCATTTATAAAACGACTCCTTTATTTTTTAATTAAAAACTATGTATTTATGGTGTTGTTTTTCCGTTAACTTTTTCTTTAAATTTTGCCAATGTAACTGTTGCTGACTCAACTGCTGTCAAGTAGGTGATACCGCGATTATCAGTGACGAATGTACCGCTGATTGTATCCGTATTAAGTTCACCGCCACCATCTCCAGTCGTTGACATAGATGTGTCTGGTGCTGTAAATTTACCTTTTGGGAGACCAAAAAATTGACGTTTTCCCTCTTTATTCTCTGCGATCAGGATTAGTGAAGTATATGGTGCTTGCGTATCCTCACCTAATATTGTGATACCGTCTTCAACTTTTGCACCAAGCAAAGCATCGTACAAACCGCCATCAAGTAAATCTGCAATTTGCAACTCAACTTCTGGTGCGCCAGTACCTTTTTGGACTGTATAAAAAGGTACATTTGACGCATAAACGGTATTTGCTGGCGATCCCAGTCCAGAAATAGAAGCCTCAATTGCTCCCCCGCTTGCTTTATTTACAGTAAATTCTTGTGTACCGATTTTAAAAATTGCCTCTGAAAATCCAATTGTTGCCATTTATTAAATCATCCTATTCTTTATATTATTTTATAACTCTAGTCTAAATGTCCCTGTATATCTTTTTATTATTCTTTTTGCATTATTTAAATCTGAATCTTCTTCGACTGACGAATACGTGTTAACCCAACTTTGTTTCCTTAAAATTGAATCAAATAAATAATAATATTGCTCTACGTCTCGCTGATTTTTCAGCCATACATCAACTTGCACATCAAACCGTATCGTATTCGGCTCATTGCTTGCATAGTTTCCGTAATCACCTTGTAGTTCAACAATTCGTGAGACTGGTAGTTTCTCTAATTTTTGGCTATCTTCGGGAATTGAATTGGTAAAGAACTCAATACCTTTTAATTTTTCTTCATTACTTAAAATCTGATAAATCATAGTAGTAGCGGTTTGCATTACTTCATCAACTCCTCCTTGATAGCGTTAGTCATTATTTTTACTACTTCATTTTCTATTTCTCGCTGTGTACGCTGAACAAAGCCTTGTGGGCGTTGGTTTATCGTTCCAAATTCAATGAAGTGCATGCGCCATGAAACCTCATTGGAATAACCAATTTCGGCATATCCATCCTTGGTTGTTGATTTAACAACTTCATCTTTGGCCTTCTTTTCATTCCGTGAGTCTTTATAAACTGGTGTATTCTTCTCCAATTTCGATTGGACGAATAAACTTGCTTCCGACACGGCCTTCTTTTCAGCTTTTTTATAGTTGCTACCTAATTTTTTTAGCGCTTTGATAGCACTTGACGAATCAACCATTACACTCATTACAATACCGCCTTTGCAATTACCGTAGTGAAGTCTTTTTTAAACTCCCCTGGTGTAATCTGAACAATACTAAATTTTTTACCATTCCATTTTAGTGTCATGGCGTTATCAATAGCATAGTCTTGGTAGTAACGAATAATGAATGTAATCGTACCTTCTAGCACGGTACCTACACTTGCGACAATATCTTTCAACATCAGCGTGTGGACACTAGCCCAACAACTGAAAATTTCAACCTCTTGTCTTTCCACTTCGCCAAATTCATTTTTCACATTTTTAACTTGATTGAATGAAATGCGCTCGGATAAGTCGGAGGTTTTTACAAAATTAGCCATTAAGCACCACTCCCCAAACCGCGCAACTGCTGAATAAGGGAAGTAACGCCTAGTGGTAAATTTTGAATATTCTCATTTGTTGTTGCTGAACGGTTCGCATAAAAATGGCCAATCAATAAAAGCACACACAAGTCAAAGCGTAAATCTTTAACTTGCGGTGCTTCAATTGCGCTATATATGTATGCTTCTGCTGTTGTTTGTAGCGTTTTAAGTAAGGTATCATCTAGTGAGTGGTCAATTCGTAGGTAGTTTTTGATTTCTTGTAAATCCATCATCTACTCACCTAACTCTCTATTTGATTAAGGTGCTGTCGGCGCATCTTTTAACGTCACCATAAATCCAGCCTCTGCATCGATTTGTTTATAATCAGAACGGACACCAACCGCTAACCCTTTAGAGTAAGCATCAAATTTTTCCCATTCAGCTGTGATTTCTGTTCGTTTGAAGTAAGCAACCGCTTCTTGTAAGTCGCCTACAAAGACAAAACCTTTTGATGTTGAAGGCGTTGAAGCAACTTTGTTTGATACAACAATAACCTCTTTGCCAAACAAAGATTTTCCAGATTCAAATGCGATAGCATCTTGTAATAAATAACGTCCTTGAGTATCTTTTAATGTGTCAATGTAGTTATAAGCATCTTGGTTTAACACAATTTTTAAATCAAGCTCTGGGTCAAGGTCAACATTAATAACACGTTTTAATTCATCAATGCCATTTGCCACTTTCTTAGAAAAAGCAGAAATAACATCAATAACGCCTTTGTTATTAGTATTTGTAACCATGCGTTGCATTTGTTTCTTCGCATAGCCCACTACATCGATTACTGCATCTTCAATCAATTCATTTGAAAGAGCAATTTGACCAATACGAGTTTCACATGCGTATTCAACATCAATAAATAACGGTTCATTGATTTCAGCAATTTCTGCTAATTCTGTTTTTGTAGCCAAAATTGAACGTGAACGCCGTGCAATTGGAAACCTACCTTTTCCCGTTCCAACTGTTTGAGAAGTAACATATTTTGTTAAATCTGCTTGGGTATCTTTTAATTCCAGGACATCTGTTGCCACCTCAACTGGTACAACTGCCGAACCGTTTGCTGTGTCTAACCCACGTAATTCTGTACCTTGAGTTCGAATGTAGTTTTCAAAGTCGTCTGTTTGACCTAATTTAATTTCTTTCATTTTCATGTCTGCGTTAATCTCCGTTCTTTTTTCGTCTTTTTCTTCCTCTAACTTATCTTCTGCCACTTCTTCTACGGCTTCTGATTCGTCTTGTTTGGGTTCTTGTACGTCTTCATCGTCTGAAACGTGCTGAGAATCCTCCTGTGCGACATCACTTTTAGCGGTTAACTCTTCTAACTCACTGGATAGTAATGCTTTTTCTTCGTTTTGTTCGTTAATCGCTTTAATTTGAGCAATCAACTCTTTAGCTTTGGCAACGTCATTGGCTTCTAAGGCCTCTTGTGCCTGTGCTTTTAGTTCTTCTAAATTCAAGGTTTTCCCTCCGTGTTCCTGTGTATTTTTGGTAATAAAAAAACTCCTTACAACGTAAGCAGCTCTAATTGTGTACTTAATTTTTCTAATTCAAATTGATTCACGGCCTGTTTAAAATCACGTTTAATAGTTGCTGTCGTGCTATCGTAAGCCGGAATCGAAACGATAGAAATCTCTTTTAACGTGTCAATCTTATGTATTTTCCGTACATAGTCGCCGTTAGATAATCTACTAACTGACTGAGATTTTCTGTTTTTCTCGTTGATGTTGAATCCGAATGAACAACCATCAATATCCCCACGTTCCACTAATTTATACAAATCATTGGCATAGGTGGTATCAGGTAGCATGACTTTAAATTTTAAACCGACATCATCAATGAATAGCTCTAAAGTCTTATTTTTTACACTTCCCAACACTTTGCTCGTGTCGTGGTCGGCTAGGCATTTTACTACTGATAAATCGACATCATCTAATGCATGACTGTCAATCACTTCGTAAAAGTTGCCTAACTTTTTAGACTGCTTTCCAAACGTGATGGCATATCCTTCAATAATATTTTCGCCTTTAACTTTCAATTTTTGTTCTCACATCCTTCTATCAACACGACTCCTAGGTGTGGATTAGTAGTAATCGTATGTGCTGTTTGAGATTGCACCCTACCTCTTCTGGTTTTGGATTTAGGATACGATAAATCAATCCCATCACCATCATAAGCTAGTAAATAACCTTTTGTTGTAGCATTTTTAATAGGGATTCCCCCATTTTTGTCATAGTTATTCATTTTTAATAACCTCATTGATTAATGGTACGCTTGCGCTATTGACAAAGATTGTTTTTCCTCCGTCTCCGCCAATTGGATCTAAACCATAAAAAGTTCTGACTTCATCAACTTTAAGAAAACCGTTCCCACCGTTTTGTTGGATAGCTTTAGCTAGCATAGTGTTTTTATCCATACTGCGCAGAGTTGAAAAATCAAACTCAACGCAACAGTTTAACTTAGCTAGCTCTTGTTCAATCGCTTGAATATAAGCATTTAAAGTTGAGGTAATGTAAATGTCATTTTGTTGCGAATCGCTTGTGTTCATTAGTTCCTGGCCAAAGCGGCTCAAAGGAATACCAAACACTTTGGCAATTTGCTGGGTGGAATATTTGTTGTTTTGAATCATTTCCAAGACTTTTGTATTAACTTCAATCGGCAAATAATCTTGCGTGTCATCTAACACGATTACACCGCCAGAATTTTGAATACCTGCGTTTATTTCTTCAAATTGCTTCTTGATCTCGCGTTTCGAACTATTGTCAATGGTTGCTTCTTTTAATTTTAAAATGGCACTCGAATTCACACCGCGTTTAAAAAATGAAGCTAGCAAACTATTTCCATTTTTTAGCATGGATAATTCTGGTGTTAATGAGTATAAAGGTGACTTACCAACTTTCCCATCAATAGAAAACGCTTTAAAATGAAGCATATCTTCATAATCGATTTCTTTTGTGCCGTCCGTAAAGGTAACCTTATAATCGATTACTTTCCCATCATCTTCTGATTCGCGAATCACAACTTGTGAAGGCAATAAGACACGTAATCCTGTTACAATGCCCTCATCGTTCCGTTCAATATGAGCGTATGAATTACCATTTAATAACATATTAGCCACCATTGCAAACTTAAAATTATAAGCGGTTGTGCTGTTATTAGCTTTCTTGTTCAGCAGGTCATAGATATGCTCGTTATCCTGCACATTGATTTTTGCGCTCGCAATATCCCCAGCAATAATGCGCACTGCTGTGTAAATATCTGACTGTAAAAGTGCTGATTCGCCGATAAAGTTACTTGTTATTTTTGAATCATTAAACGAAACAAAATCAACAAAGCTATTAACTGCTCTATCATCTCTTTTTTCTGTTTTTCTATGTAAGAAAAAACTCATCTATTCGCCCCCTAACTCATGGTTAAGGATAACACTTACCATAATCAGAAATATGCCTAACGTAGCAAAACCTACTATAGCACCTACTAAAAAAGCAGCAATAGCAATACATGTTAAGCCCATTAAAAAGGCGATTGTTATAATTAAATTTAAAATATTAATCTTTTCTTTTTCTATTTTTGCTCCTCCTTAAAAGCCGAATCCATATTCGCCATTAGCAATCATCACATCAATAGATAGCTTATCCCAGTCATGATATTGACTCTCAAACCATGCGTTTAGTAAAGCATCTATTGGATCAATTTTATTCCTGTTCGATTGCTTATCGATAACAAGTAAGTCGTTCTTTTCGATGGTGATTGCGTTATAAATTGCTCTATCAAGTAAGGGATTATTCGCACTAATTACGTTTCCATTTTCTGCTTGGTACTTAAAATCCTTAGTAGGCGCTGATAAAATATTAGGCACCTGGCGCACGTCAATTAAATCAAACACACCATCAAGTCGTTGTACTACCACATTGGCGTATGCTCTATCATAAGCGACACTTTCAACCTGTAGTTCATTGTCATTTACAAAATCAATCAACCAATCACACATTGCGTCATAATCAATTAAACCACTAGGCAAAGTTGAAATTTGACAATAGCTATCTCTTTCATATTGGCGGTAAGGTGTTTTCTCGTCTTTTTCTTTTTTCTCAATTCCACCTTTAGTAGCGATAAAACTATATGAATCAACATAAAACTTCTTACTTTCCTCAATGGGAATAACCCAGCTGATTGAAGTCAAATCTCCACTCCTAGAAACGTCAACGCCAAAATAGGCTTTACGTCCCTTAATGTTAATTGGTTTATTTGTCTTAGTTTTTTCCCATTCGCTTTTTGAGAAATAGGACTCTTTTGACGCTTGTACCCACAAGTTAAAATGTTTGGTTAACACGTTTGATACGTTACCTTTCACTTTACCTTCTTTATAAAGCTTTCGAATATCGTCCCTCATACGCTCAGCTACCGAGTCAACTTCTAGTAATGGATTAGATTTCATCCACAATGATTCGTTTTTAACTTCATTTATGCTATCTTGCTCCCAACACAGGGCTAAGTAGTTATCATCCTCGATTTCTTCGCTTAATAATTTGGAAATGTAAGGATATTCAATTGTGTGCATCGGATAATTTAACTTGCTTGATACTGTTGAGATAATAGCAATTAACGGCTCTTCTTGTTGACTCATTGACGTTTCTATTACATCCATCATATCGGTGTTTTTAGATAAAGCATATTCATCAAAAATTCCTAGGCTAACATCTAGACCGTCCAAAGTGTCTGCGTCATTTGATAGTGGTTGCATAAAGCTATCATCTTCCGTTTTAATCTCGGTTTGCAATATTTTGGTACGCTTCCGAATAAATTTGGACTCGGAACGCAATGCTTTCAGCTGTTTCTTGACCATATTAAAAACGATTCGAGCCTGATCTTTTTTATTTGCGGTTGAGTAAATTTGCCTAGCATTGGCTGGACTTGTACCAAAAATTAAAATATACAGTGCAATGCCTGCTAGTATCAATGATTTACCTTGTTTTCTCGCCAATGATACGTATATTTTTTTAAATCGTCTGTAGCCTGTTTTCTTGTGCACCCATCCAAAAATCAAGCTTAAAATGAACATTTGAAATAAAGCTAATTGATTAGGTTTGCCACTCTTTGGATCAGGTAAGGCACCGATAAATTTAATTGGTATTTGCGTCTTATTAATGTCGTATATGTATGGATAATCTTTATTTTTACTTTTTTCTATGTCATTTAAGTGTCGATCAATCGCCTGTTGTATCTTTTTACCAACGATAATATCGCCTGATTCCACTGCGTTTATGTACTTTTGAGCATAGTCAATCATTGCCTTGACTCCTGGAACATCTTAGCAAATTCATCTTCTTGTTCGATTTCTGTTTCAGGTTTTTTTATGCGCAAACGGGAGTCTATAGAGAGACCGCTCATACTAGCCAACGCCCTTAGCTCCTTGGAGCTTTTATCTATCAAACTGACTAATGGATTGATCCGATTGTTGATGATTAATTCTTCTTTTTTTAGCATTATTTGTGCTTTTTTGATGAGTGACGTGTACAAGCAAATATTTTCAATGATGGCTCTGTCCAATTCGCTTAATGGTAAATCTCCTACAATTGTACCTAACCTTTTCCACTCTTTTTTCCCTTGAGTATCCAAATGAGTTGGAATAATTGAAAAATCTAACGGTTCAAAAGTTGCAAGTGTTTCTTCTTGTTCCTTTTTATCTTCTAACTCTTCTTTGGTGTAATGTTTGGTTGAGGTATCGGCAAATTTAAAATTTCTACCTATTATAAAAACCTCCTTGTTGTATATTCTGTTTCTTTTTTATCTGATATATATTTTTGTGTGATAATTTTGATGAAAAAAGTGGATAATAGCTAGTTAAAAATTTTTGATAAAGGGAATTTTTTACACGCGTGAGGGCACAACGATTATTTTATTTTCATATAACCACTGGGTTTAAGTAACCCCATGCCCCTTTTACATTTATTCCATGTTATTTAATTAAATTTTACCGATTTATCTCTCTATCACTAACTATCATGCTTAATCTGATTATGACAGCTTCTATTTACTGCCTCTAAATTTTCCATATCCAGCCTATGTTTCCATCCATTTTTAGCTCTCAGCTCAATCTTGTGATGAACCATATCAGCTCCATGCACGTAACCATCTCTTAAACATATCTGACAAA
This sequence comes from Enterococcus sp. DIV2402, assembly GCF_017426705.2. NCBI lineage: Bacteria > Bacillati > Bacillota > Bacilli > Lactobacillales > Enterococcaceae > Enterococcus > Candidatus Enterococcus lowellii. The sequence goes on from NZ_CP147251.1 coordinate 2,442,331, forward strand.
CGTAGCTATCTCTTATCAACACTAGCTTCCTAACTTTCCTCCATGTGCTTGAACTATAAAAATTTGCTATCTCTTTCTCGGTTTTCCCATTACTGGTTAAGTTGCTACTCATACGCTTATACTTATTATAATATTTATCATTACTGCCATTATGCTCATTACAATAACGTTTACTATAATCAATTAGTTTACGGCATCCAGCTTTTTCACATCTGCGCTTTGGCATTAATCTAACACTAATGCCAAATAGTCATGTATCATCTCAAGTTCACGATCAAACTCTTCATCATCATTTCTGAGCATCCACATAACAATCAAATGTACAATATTTTCGTCTCGATAATCTACTACATCAAATCCCATATCTCCCAATGTTTTGACAATCTCAAGATTAGCTTTGATCATATTAACGTCATATTCATCAAGTTTAACTTCGCATGACACATATCCCTTGTTGTATTTATCTGAAATCTCATTCCGAATCATTTTAATTTTATCTACAATGTATTTATCCATCATTTACCTATCCTTTTATTTTATAATCTTATCTACTAACTTTTATCAAACCAAAAAAATAAAGTACGGTAAGACAGTACCGTACTTTACAAAGGAGTATTGTGTAAAAAATACACACGTTTAAAAGAGAGTAATAAATGTTTTCCGAGGTTTATCGCCTCTACTTACTAATATCTCGTGTTCTATCCATTTTTGATTGTTTTAACAAAACTTTTAAAAGTTTTACCATTTCTCATCGCTATCTGCTTGAATTCCCTTGTGCAAATAAGCATACTCAAATTTGTCTATCGCCCTATCTATATCCTCAACAGAGTTCTGAATCGTGATAATATTTTGTGCATCCTTTAGCGCCTGAATCTCATTTGGCATTAATGTAACATATCGTTTTGCCAACTCATCCAAATAAAAATGTTGGATCAAATCATCACGGATAGCTCTAAATCTATTACTAGCATCTTGATTTAACACGTCTAACTCATCCATGTAATTAGGACTAATTCGACTTATTTCTTGTAATTCAATCCATTTGATGCTCTCATCATACTCTTGTTGTGTGATTTCTTTGTTTGATAATTGCCTATCTAAAATATCTTTTTTGTACTTATAGTAGTTTAAGTCAATCAGACCTGTCGTCATTATCTATCTACCTGCTTTCCATCAAAAAAGAAGCATAAAATTTATTTTACGCCTCTTTTTTGTTATTATATTTAGCTCTATTCTAGCTCTTTTAACCTTTTATTTACACTGTAATTTAAGTCATTTACTCGTTCAACTTCCTCTTGACCTATACTTAAAAAATCGTCATCAAAAATTTCCGTATTATAATTTACAATCTTAGTATCTTTAATCTCAGCCAGTTTCGTATTATCGCTGGAATAAATCTTAACCGTCAAATCAGATGGCGCATTAGAACTATATAATTTCAATACCCTTGCAATTCTAGATTCCATATGATTTTCCGTACTTTTAAGTTTCACAATATAAGCATCTTCATTCTTGTCATATTCATTTCTCTCAAAGTTTTCCCCTAGAACATTTCTCATTGCATTCTCAAATTCAGATAATGATTTATGCTTCTCAGTGGAAGCCTGGGCCTTTCCTACTATATCAACAAATTCCTGGCCATAAATTTCACTTGGAATATTGTTAGTTTTAACTTCCTGGTTATTAAATTTAAATAACTCATTGCCTTTTGAATCATTTATTTGAATATAGGAAGACTTATCTTTCATTCCAAATAAAGGTGATGCCAAGTGAGACATATATAAATATCTAAATTCGTTTCTATTATCCTCTGGTAATCGCAAGTAAGGTGTTTTATACTCATCTTCGGTTAAAATAATTGTGTTGCTATCGTAATCATATTCAGAAGAATACACATCTAAGTATGTTTTACTCATTCCAATCGCAATGCGATCTAGAGTCTCATCAATAGTATGTACTTTTTTACATCCAACTAATAAAATCCCCATTAAACCTATAATACTTAATTCAATCCATTTTTTCATTTTAGTTATCCCTCCTACAATTACAAAAAATATACCATATAAATACACTGGTTTAAATAACTAATAATTTATAATAAAAAATATCACCCTGCTTGGCTAACAGGGTGACGAAATGAGAATTTAACACATACAATTAAAGTTTTACTAGCTATGCCCCCATGACTAATAAACCATAATCAAAAATATATATATGCTTTCCTTTTTTTGAGGTTCATCACCTCTATTAATTAATATCTCGTGTTCCTCATATTTATCCTAGTTATCTTAAGAATAATAATTGACTTGGCTATCACTATTGCCGTATTTACGTCTGATTTGACCTTTATCCCAAATAATCGCATGCTTACTTTCTTTATTTTTACGCTTTTTCAAAAGAAATTCTTCTTCCCTATGAATTTTTGACAATGTCCCTTGAGGTGTAAGTTTGTACATTTGGTTGTCCTCTGTTCCAAATTTAAACAATCTATTCACTTTTTGTGTCTCGTCCATTTTGGTTTGATTGGCTTGTAGTCTAATCAATTTATCTTGCTCATCAGATAATGCTCTCAGTAAAACACCTGTAATTCGCTCCACAGTCGCTTTACTCAAAATACTATCCTGTCTATTAAATGTTGCTATATGTCTCTCTCGCTCGTAGTAAGCCAATGATAAGCGTATGTGCTCCTGTCGCTCTAACTCACGTTTGACACCCTTATCATCAATCACAAATTGATAATTTAATAACTCAATATCACTTGCTGATTTTAATCTATCTCTCAATTTATTAATTTTATCATCCAATTTTTTAATGTCTGCATTATTTCGCTCAACTCGACTTAACTCTCTGATCTCGGAGGCTGTCAAATCATTTACCAAAATATCTTGCATCCAATTTTTATTAGATTCTTTGACAATCCATTTGCTCAGACTTTTTTGATTGCCTTTGCTGTATAGTTTCCGATATTCAATTAATTTTTTGTATTTTTGATTGCTCAAAACTAACTTACCCTCCTCAAGTGATTTGTTCCATTTTTTTGCAACTTTTTTACGTATCTCATCTAATTTGTTCCATGCATCGGCGTTATATCCCGTTGCATCGGCTCTACTCTCGTTTAATCCAACACGTACTACGTTAGGATTAGCTTCTAATTTTTCCAGGTCATTTTTTTTGTTAATAAAAAATGCTTGAGTAACAACTTTTCCATTATCAATAAAATGCTTGGTGTAACTATCACTTGCAAATCTTCCGTTCTCTTGCAAAAATCGATGGACGTTTTCCAAAAATTTAATGTCTGCATTATTTAAAATTTTTGAGTAATTGCAATCAAACCACTCTTTAAAAGGTGTTTTATGCCATCTTTGATTTTGAAACAATGACCGATCGTCATCTACTCCAAACAGCGAATTGTCACTTCCTAACACATCAATTAGATTACCCTTATCTGTATCTGCCTTATCAATGGGGACATCTAAGCTACTTAGGTCAATATTCACCACAACTTTGCGCCCATCCATACTTACTTCTCTCGCGTTTGGATTTGCAGCCAAAATCATCTCTTTGCTAATTTTAAAAAAGATGGAATTGTATAAATGTAATTGATTGCCTTTGCTGTACAAATCGCCACAGTAGGTAAAGCTATTTAGTTGTTCTAACGTCCAAATAGTGGAGCGAGATAAAAAATCTTTGTAGGTCATGCCTTTATCATGCTTGTATTTATTGTATATTTTATTTAATCTCGATCTATAATTGTACCCATTGACAACATAATCATTAACCATTATTGTACCACTGATTGTTCCATCTCTCTTAAACTTCCCCCAACCAAACAGATTGTTAAAATGTTCATGTATCTGATTTTGCGTGAGATAAACTTCGCCTTTTTCATATTTTACTTTTTCTTTTTGTTGTGTTTTTGTCATTAATTTTATTCTCCTTATTGTGTATTTTTGTGTATTTTTTGCCAAATGAATCTTCTGCTTCTGGTTCTGGTGTTTATTTCGCCAACCTGGTTACAATCAGTGGTTTGATTTTAGCTTTGGCTCGAACACCATCTTTGCTGTTAAAATCAACCTTTTTATAGTCATCATCTAAACGCCCCGAGCTGTAATCACTACTTACTAACCGACCAAAACTATTTACAATCTCAATCAATTTGTAGCGGTGGTTGGATTGAAACTGAATAGATAATAATCTATCAAAAATTAAACTTTCATGGAGTCTATCAGCAATCCAATATCTATCACTGTGGTAGACACCATTTTCATATTTCCGATTTAAAATAAAAGAAATAGCTCCAATTTGACTCAAATTACTGATTGCCTTTGTTGCGGTGTTCCTGGATATGCCAGCTATTTTAGAAAGGCTATCTAATGTTTTGTAAGAGACCGTAGTCTCACAAAAAACTGATTTTACTTGTGATACTGTCATAATTGAGTAAAACATTGCTATTGCAGATTTCAACTCACGAAAATCGTTTAAATCAACAAATAAACTATCAAAGAGTTGTTCATTGATGCTGTTGTAATTTTTGCAATAAATTTTAAAATTAAAATATCCAACAAAATTTTCTTCAATGTCAATCTCTTCTATTTTTTTAGCGAAAATTAAAAATCTATCAAATGATTTATTAAAGCTTTCTTTTTTCCGCTTTGTCATCTTATTTTTTAAAATTGATTGATAGTGAGAGTTGGCGATTTCTTTTGATATACCAAAACTAAATACTCCCTGATTCAATTTTGAGTCATAATAAAATCTTGCCCCACTCCTTGCAATCAAATTTATAAAAAATAAGAAATCATCTTTGTCTTCTGTTTCTTTTTCGTGAACCGATTTTATTAGCGGTACCTGAAAATAATCAAAGAGTGATACATCATTCTCTTTATTCGCCATCTCTGCTAACGTCCATAATTTAGGACTTGCAAAAACTTGGGCACCTTCCTTTTTTTCTCCATACGTAATCAAAAATGTTTCTTCTTGTTTTTGCTTCATTGCTTTTCTCCGTTTCGAGAAGCCAACGAATAATAATAATCAAAAAAATTAATTAAAGTCGAGTTTAGCGCCAGCAAAAAACCGACTTGATACTGTTTAATATTTCCCACACTGTATATTGTATAAGTAATATATTGCTCCCAATAATGGTGCTGATTGGGACGTTTATTGAAACAGCTCCGTTCCTTTTTGACCCCTTTATTGAAACCCTATAATCTATATACGTCCCTTTTGACCCCTTTATTGAAACCCTATTTTTAACTATTATTTATCAATCCAATCCTTGCAAAAATACATTTACTTTTAAATGTCCTTTTGTAAAAAATAGATACTGACTTCTATTTATTTTGTAATTTTTGCCACTCATCAATGGCTGAAGATAACTCGTGCGTTCGCTCATATAAAACGTAATCATTTCCACTATTTTTATTTGTTCCGTGCAAAACGTATCTAATACCTTTATTTTTAATGTATCTACTCAAATTTTTATTGTAGCAATAAAAAAACTTTGTCATGTTCTCCCTCCCTTATTCGATCAGTGAAATTGGTTCTTTAAATTTTTCATTAAATTTAGCTATTTTATCTCTGTCTGATGGCTTGTTAAAATTAGTCATTCCAACTTTCCACATTTTTAGCGTGGTGTGATTAAAGTTGAGTTGCTTGGCTATAAAAACAAGTGACATACCACTATTTTTCCATGCTTGCTGGAAGTCCTCTCTAATTTTAATATTGTCTAGTGTTGTGTTTAATCGTGCCATTTTCATTCCTTCTTTCTTATTTTTCCGCCTTATTTTTAGGCATATTTTTAACTGCTCGGTATACATTTACATCAAAAAGATTACCGAGCCAAGTTATTAACTCAACTCAGTAAAGTGGATAGTCAATTGGATAGATTGATTACCCTTGGTAAGGATAAGCCTTGGAAGAAGACTCCTATTAATTAATATCCCGTATTATATGTGCTTATTGATAAAAATTTTAAATAAATTTACCTCTTCACTAATAATGGTATTTCATTGCAAAATTGCAACCATTGCTTTTTTTGAAAAGCCGTGTTATCCAAAATAATCAATGGACATATTATTTAATTCGATATTTTCCCGAATGTATTCATCTAATGCCAAATCTTGTGCGTCTTCAAAAAAAACATTAAATAATTTTTCAATCTCATTATCAGTAAAAGGTGTTTCTTCGTCTTCATCTGGAAAATACATCATTTCTATTTCTTCACGGGCATTTACTTTTAGTTTATCCTTAACATCTAAAAGTAACTTTTTAAATTCATGGTTTAATATAATTAGAATAGCGTGTCTTATATTTTCCGTCTTATGTTCTATGTCTATCCATCTAACTGATGGAGGATTTATCTCTGGCAGATTATTAGATTCATGTATTAATTCATCTAGCTCTTTGTTCCCTTCAACTTTTTTACTCTTAATCGCCGAGAATATTGCTTCTGTATAATCTTCACGCAAATTAATTGCGTCGTCATAAGCAACTTCTAGTATACTATCTAAGAATTCTTCTTTTTTCATTTCATTTCTCCTTTTTTACAGCATTTAATTTTAAAGCCTAGTATATCAACATTTCAAGACATATTCTATACCTCTATTTTGGTAGGATACCAATAAAAATACTACCTACTAGTGATAAAAACGCAATTGTTACATTTTCATTACAATTCCTATTCGGAAATAAAGTTCGATTCTGTATACTTTATTCCCCAAGTGAGAATAACGGCTCATCAAGCACACTTGCTGAGAACATCAACCAATGAGCTGTACGTGCTGTGCCCAAAAAGTCAAGTACACGCAAAATATGATCGCTGATAGCTACTGCGCTTTTACCTAGCGTCTCCTCTTTAAACTTTTGGCAAAGCATACGTAATAGCCTAGTGTCTGTCTCTGTTACGGTGACTGATTGGCACAATGTAATTGCTTTTGATGTAATTGCTTCGTTGGCATATAACTCACGTGCCAAATCGTTTAAGGCATCATAGCTAAAAACTGATAAAACCTCACCTGTGATTAAATTTGATTGATTATTCGCTGTCATTGCATTTTTCATTGCATTTTCCTCCGATTTTTTGATAATTGATAATTGACAAAAGATTATTATATACTAGCTTTCTAAAATCCACAAAACCACAGTAAACGTCATCATTACGCCTCCTGTAGCCAATTGTGCATAGGTACTTTTAGCTTTGTTGATGATTCAGCTTGCATTGATTCTTGTTGATTCTTAAAAGCTTGCATCCTAAGCATTTTGTTGATACCTCGAATAAAATAGCCTACAGGGTCAAATATCATGCTTTGATGGCTCATTGCCTCTAGTTGACGATGTATCATTGCAAGAGTTACTAGCTGTCCGTCAAATTCGTTTGTAATAATTTGAATATCGGCATTATCAAATAAGCCTGTGTCTGTTAATATTTTTGACATCGGACTTTGTACAGGTTCAGTTATAGTTTCGATTTTTTGAACGTCAAGTGATTCTCTCACGTGTGCGTTTATATTTATATTATTATTATCTTCATCTTCTGTCTCTTTAAGTTCAATATCATTAGGGTGTAATTTTTTCACTTCTGTAGTGTAATTTTTACATTTCTGGTTTTCGCTTGAAATTACCTTTTTACATTTCTGGTCAAATTGTTTATTTAAAGGCGTTTCTACTTGAAGTGTACTTTCTTCATTTCTGGAATTTCCTTGAGGTGAAGAATTTACACTTCTGGTTTTTCCATCTCCATCTTTATCTAAAATTTCTGCGCCAAAATCTAAATCAGTTTCCATTTTTTGAATGTGGTAAACATCCGATTCTTCAACTTGAGGTTGCAAAAGAAACATTTTATTCGCTCTGCCAGTCTGTTCCTCTTCCAACAATCCTGCATCAATCAATTCTTTTTTAACTTTGATAACCGTTTTATTAGATAAATCTGTTAACTCGCAAAGTTTAGTGATAGGAAATACAAAATAGACCTCTCCCGTTTCATTTAGCCATTTATTTTGTATAGATAATGCCAGACGGTCAGACAAAAGCACGTACATAATTTTTGCATTGTTAGAAAGTCTTTTATAGGTTTTATTTGTAAAAAAAACTTTTGGTAGTTGGTAAAATTTCATGTTAATTGAGTTTTGTAGGGTGTAACGTCTATTACTCATCACTCTCTCCCACCTTTAGCATAATAAATTTTGGATAAACTTTTACTAAGTCGTTATCAATAAGCTCTTTCCAATATTTATCCACTTCTTTTTTTGTCAGTCCCATTTCCTTCATTGCAACTTTTTTCATCTGTTTTTCTGTCCAATCCATTTTTTGCCAATATTCATTCATTTTTATTTTCTCCTCTTTTTTCTTTTATCCAAGTTCATCAGGGTGCTACTTTTTACTGATTTTTTAATAAAGTCCTCACTACTTAGCGTCTGTAAATATTTTTGCGTTGTGCTTAGCTCCTCGTGTCCTAGATTCATTGACAACGTGTAAATATCTAGACCATTTTTTATTTGCATAACTGCATAAGTATGACGTAACGTGTGCGGACTTAGCCTAATTTGCGGATTAAATTTCACTTTTTTTTTGATAGTTTTTAAAACCTCACTGATAGCTTGCGGATAAAGTCGCCCTAGCTGATAGCTTAAAAAAAATGGGTCATCGGGTCTTGATTCACTGTACCTTGCCTTTTTTAATCGTTTAAATTTAATAATTTCTTTTCTTAAAATCGGCGATACCGCTACAGCTCTATCTTTATTATTCTTAGAATCAAAAATGTATATTTGCTTTGTTTGCACATTGCTATTATTTAAATTGCAAACCTCACTAACTCTTAACCCGCAATCTAACATGAACATCAGCATTACGAGGTTTCTTTGATTGAGATACTTAACATCACTCAAACTTTTCACAGCGTTAAGTAATTGTCTCACTTCGGTTTCGTTCAGTGTTTTTATTATTTTTTTTTGCATTGGTAACTGTTTTACATACGCTGGATTAGGTTTGATTAATCTCTCTGTCTCGTCATCCCATAAATGATAATCGTAAAACTTTTTTAATCTGCTAATAGCAATGTTAATGGTGCTATGTTGATAATTTTGGCTTTTCCAATATCGAATTAATTCTTTTGTGTCTTGTTTTGTTAATTTCATTGGATAGATATTTTTTAAGATAAAAAAATCCGCCATATTAGGTAGCTTTGACCGATAATTTTTAATGGTATTTAATGCAAAACCTTGGATTTCTAACTCAAGACAAAATTCCTCAATTCTTTCAATCCACTCATCTTTTATATTTCCAGACAACGCAAAAAGACCCTCCTTTCTTTTTATAGAAAAGAGGGTTAAAGTATCTTAAAGCAAAAATATAATCCACTTTAAAACATTAAAATATTCCCTTGAAAACGTTGATACAACAACAATTTCCTACATCAAACTCTTCAATTTCACATCTGGATACTTGTCGGCAAACCAACGCATCGCGAATTGGTTTTCGAACAAAAACAATGGTTGATCAAAACGATCTTTTGCCAGAATATTACGACTAGAACTCATACGCTCATCTAAGTCTTCGGGTTCAATCCAACGTGCAATTTTATTGCCCATAGGCGTCATAATTACTTCGGAGTTGTATTCATTTAACATACGATGTTGGAAGACTTCAAATTGAAGTTGACCAACGGCACCAATAATATATTCATCTGTTAAATATGTTTTATATAATTGAATAGCTCCTTCTTGGACTAATTGATAAATACCTTTATGGAACGATTTTTGTTTCATCACGTTTTTAGCAGTGACTTTCATAAATAATTCAGGCGTAAATGAAGGTAACTCTTCGTAAGCTACTTTTAATTTTCCTTCATATAAAGTATCCCCAATTTGATAATTTCCAGTATCGTATACCCCAATAATGTCACCAGAAACAGCTTCTTGGACATTTTCACGAGCGTCAGCCATAAATTGAGTCACATTACTTAATTTCATTTTTTTGCCTGTGCGTCCTAAAACAACGTCCATACCACGCTCAAACGTTCCTGAACATATTCGTACAAATGCAATTCGGTCACGGTGCGCAGGGTTCATATTGGCTTGAATTTTAAAGACAAATCCAGAAAACTCTTCTTCATATGGGCTCACCATTTGGTCGTCCATTGTTTTATGCCCATATGGTGCTGGCGCAAATTGTAAGAACGTTTCTAAGAATGTTTGCACACCAAAATTCGTTAAAGCCGAGCCAAAGAAGACCGGTGTTTGTTCGCCATGAGCAATTTTATCTGTATCAAATTCATCGCCGGCTTCTTTTAATAATTCAACTTCTTCCAAAACTTGCGAATAAATACTTTTTTCAGTAAGTGGATGGGTAGATGGAATTTCACCGTTCTCATCTAGAGTAATTAAACGTTCGCCATCATAATTTTCTGGACGATATAATTCAACACGTTGATTGTAAATATCGTATAATCCTTCCATTCCTTTCCCCATACCAATCGGCCAATTCATTGGATAAGATTCAATATCTAACAATTCTTCTAGTTCTTCCAATAATTCTAATGGTTCACGGCCATCACGGTCTAATTTGTTGATAAAAGTAAAAATAGGAATCCCTCGACGTTTAACAACTTGGAAAAGTTTTTTTGTTTGTGCTTCAATCCCTTTTGCGCTATCAATAACCATGACTGCACTATCTACCGCCATTAAAGTACGATAGGTATCTTCAGAGAAGTCCTCATGTCCAGGTGTATCTAAAATATTGACGCGTTTATTTTGGTAATCAAATTGCATAACGGAACTGGTTACCGAAATTCCACGTTGTTTCTCGATTTCCATCCAGTCAGACTTAGCAAAATTCCCTGTTTTCTTCCCTTTAACAGTTCCTGCTTGGCGAATGGCTCCTCCAAAAAGCAATAATTGTTCTGTAATGGTTGTCTTACCTGCATCTGGATGGGAAATAATCGCAAAGGTACGACGGCTATCTACTTGTTCTTTTAAATTTGGATTATTCATTACTAATTTCCTTTCACTATCTAGTTAAATATGTCAGACATATTCACGAACTTTTTCAGTATACCATGAATTGTCGTATTGAAAAAGAGTCTGCAACCGTAGCTACAAACTCTTTTTCAAACATTTTTATAATTGATTGATGACTTCTTGATAACGTTTCTGATATTGTTTTGCTAAAGCTGTCATTTTATCAAAATTACCGTCTTTAGCAGGTGCTAATAAATTGCCACCAACACCTACCGCAATACTTCCAGCTGCAACCCATTCATGTAAATTTTCTAAATTTACGCCTCCAGTAGGCATGATGTCTACAGTCGGTAAGGGACCATGAAACGCTTTGATTGCATTTGGTCCCGATAAACTGCCTGGAAACAATTTGATAATATCTGCTCCATAAGTAAGTGCAGTTTTCATTTCAGTAATTGTCATACATCCCGGCAAATAAGGAATTTGATATAAATTACATAGCTTAGCTGTTTCTTTATCAAAACATGGACTCACAATAAATTGTGCGCCTGCGCTAATAGCGATTCTAGCAGTCGTTGCATCTAATACTGTACCGGCACCTAGTACGACTTCCGAATATTCTTGGTAACGCTGATGTAGTTCATAAATCACTTGCTCCGCTTGCGGAACCGTAAAAGTCACTTCTATCCCTTGAATCCCTCCAGCAAGAATTGCTTCACTGCTTTGAATAGCTTCTTTTGCTGTCTCTCCACGAATCACGGCAATAATTCCAGCACGTTCAATTTTTTTGAGAATTTCTATTTTTTTCATAATACTCACTCCACATTTACATGTTCATGCAACGCATCTTCATTAGACGTTTCATCTCTTTGTGCTAATTTTAAGGTCAAAGCATCTAAAGTGATATGAACCGTTTGATCAAACAGCGTCGATAAGAGTTGAACTGATTTGATTCCTGCACCTGTTTTAGTCGCACCTGGAATCACGATAACAAAATCAGCTAGTTGTGCCAAAGGCGAAGTTGTATCGCTCGTTAAAACAATAATATCTAAGCCTAATTTTTTGGCAGCCTGTGTATCCGTAACAATGCCTTTAGTGGTACCCGATCCTGAAATAGCAATCCAAGTATCTCCTTTTTGAATCGATGGCGTAATCGTCTCACCCATCACATAATCTTGATAACCAATATGCATCAAACGCATTGCAAATCCTTTTGCTTGAAACCCGCTACGACCTGCACCTGTAATAAAAATTCGTTTATCTTTTTTAAAAAATGGTAACGTTGCATCAATTTGCTTTTCATCCACCAAATTCATCACTTCATTTATTTCGTTCATAATTGTTTGAATCATAACTTTTAATCTCCTTCATAAATTCATTTACTGCTTCGTTCATTGAAGAAGCTTTTGTAATTTTTGACCCAACAATGACAACTTCTACTAAATTTTGTTGTGCCAAAGCCGTTGCTTGTTTTAAATCAATTCCACCTGCAATCGCTAAACGATTGATTTGCGGAAACTTTTGATGGAAATCAGCGACACTTGCAACTGCATCTTGTTGGTCTTTTTTATCAATCGAATGATGCAATGTATAAATAGCTTGCGGAAAATCAAGAATTTGTTTTATTTTTTCATCCGAAACTTCTAATAAATCAATCATCATGGTCTTGTTTGTTTGCTGGCTAACTTCATAACACACTTGCAAAGTATCATAGGAAGCTGCTCCCATCACGGTGATAATGTCGGCACCAAATTTGAATCCTTGATTAAATTCATACGCACCTTCATCAATTGTTTTACTATCTACTAATAATTCGCTGTGATGTATGATACCTCGTAACTTTTCAATCGCTAAATTACCATAATCTTTAACTAAGGAAGTGCCCATTTCGATAATATCCGTTTTGCCATCAAGTTGCTCTGCTAAATGACACGCTTCTGTCAAACTTACACGATCAATTGCTGTTTGTAATTTCATTTATTTGCCACCTTATTTTTTGTTAAAAATTCTGTTAATTCTGTTGGTGTTGGATAGCCATCATTATCACCAGGTGATTGCACTGCCAATGCACCAATTGCGTTGGCACGAATAACTGCATTTTCTAAACTTTCTCCTTCAATTAAAGCCGTGATTAATCCTGCTGCAAAACCATCTCCAGCTCCTACAGTATCCACTACATGCTCAACTTTAAAACCTGGAATTGTAAATGAAGTCCCATCTTTTTGTTTGACATACGCCCCTTCTATTCCTAATTTGACAACTACCGTTTGGGTTTTTTCACTATTATTTAAATAAAAGTCCGCAATATCTTCTGGATTACGACTACCCATTAAAATTTCACCTTCATTAATCCCCGGTAAAATAATATCTGCATGTGCAGCTAGTTCATTAATGGTAGCGACCATGTCTTCTTGGCTTGCCCAAAGTTGCGGACGTAAGTTTGGGTCAAAAGTAGTTTGAATCTGGTGTTGTTCTAACAATTCAACAAAATGACGAAAAGCTGTTAACGCTTCAGAAGAAATTGCTGGAAAGATGCCCGAAAGATGCGCCAATTTTACTTCTGAAAAATCAATTGTATCTAAAACAGATGCCTCAAAATGTGCAGCTGCCGATCCTTTGCGGAAATAAAAAATACTCGGATCTCCATGACTAACACGATCTTTTAACTGGAAAGCTGTCCAATAATCGGATGTTTCATCAATATAATCTGTTCCAATCTCGTTTTCTTTTAATTGGTCGATAATAAATTCACCAAAGGGGTCTTTTCCTAAACGCGTAATGTATTGTGTACTGTGTCCCAAGCGAGAAACTCCTACGGTTACATTCACTTCTGCTCCGGCTAAAAATTTTTGAAAATGTTTGGCCTCTTTTAAGTTTTTATCTACCTCTTTTGATCCAAATAATGCTATAGGTTCACCAATTGTTAAAAATTCACTCATTGTTCATTCTCCTCATTCGTTTTTTGTACGCGTTTACAATTTTTATAATAGATATAAAGCTGCGATTAAATTCAAAACAGTAGCACCCCACGCCCATGGAATTCCAGTAGACAAGAACGTTTTCGTATCTAATCTAGCATATTGAACTGCCCATAAATTCCAAGATTGAGTGATACATGCTGACACTCCCATCATGGATGGAACCACGAGCAAACCATATAAGAAATACTGATCAAATTTTCCTGTGCCGACTAAGACTGCTGCTGTCGCTGCACCTGCTCCATATAACATTAACGGTCCTCGGAAAAATGATAATGGTGCTAAGATGGCTATAATAATTATCATGATCACTTTACTGCTTGGAATAATTTGTTGGAAAACTTCTGTGAATCCAGACATCGCATGCACTGCTGCTGATTGAAACATTGTTAAAACAAATAACATAATCAATAAGCCTGAAATGTCACTAATAGCATGAGTTGCTGTTTCATTCATCATTTTGACAAAACGTGTATACGATTTCATATTTCCAGTTGCTAGAAAAGCAATAATTGTTGAAAGTAATAAAGCTGGCACTGCATCCCATTTAGCAAAAATGCTTAAAGCAACGGGTAATACCGGTAACACATAAGTCCAAATTGGAACTTCTGCGATTGCTTCACTTGAATCAGTTGCTACAATTTCTGGTTTTCCATTACGAATTTTCTTTGCGTTAAATAGAATAAATAATAAAACGATAAGCATTTGGATAATCATTGCTACAAAACCAAATCGTTGGTAATGCGCATCCCAAGAAACTTCTGGGAAAAATACTTGAAATTGAACAAATAAAACGTTATTAACATACATTGCTGCCCCAATCGACATCGTAAAAACACTAACGGCGATAGGTTTAGGTACACCGATTGAAAACATGATTGGGAATAAAATCACTCCTACTGCAATTGCAGAACCAACACCATATGAACTGGTAAAGATTAATGCAATAACTAAAGCAATCAAAATGGTCGCTAAAACTGGATTTTTCTTGCCAACTTTTTCGGTTCGTCGGCTAATACTTCCTGCAATTCCTGTATCAACTAACACACGACCAAACCATGATCCAAAAATAATATATGATGCAGTTTTCCCATAATTTAATACTGGGTCTGTAAAAATTTCTTTAATTGCTTGATTAAACGGCACTAAGCCTATCATCGTCCATAAAACAGCCATTACAAAAAATCCAACTGTTAAATTTCCACCCTTCATTGCATATACAACAAATGCAACAAAAGTAATCGCTAACAAAATACCTGTAATTGCTCCACCCATTTAATTTGCCTCCTAATACTGATTCAATTCACTTAAAATTCGTTGGTATGCTGAAGTACGTTGTTGATGATTTTCTTCAAAAAAAGTGTTCTCTAAATTATTGAAACGTTGTGCTAAATAATATGCTGTTAAGTATGCAGCCAAAGATTCTTTTGCTGCTGTCTCCATTTCTTCTGTTTGCACTTCAGGTCGTTGAAGACTATTCATAAATTGATAAGCAAATTTTTCCGCGTTAATTTGTGTTTGTTTTTCTATCATGCAGACCACTCCTCTAAAAGTTTTTTTGCTTGTTTAATTTCTAAATCATTTGTCGTCGGATATTCGATAGCCACAGGAACATCTTGTGGTAATTGAGCTAAAATAGTTCGCCAATCAATTTCGCCATCATCTAGTTTGATGGCTTGTGGTTTATCCGCTTGATAGCGCACATCTTTCACATGGATATAACGAACGTATTCTTTTAATCGTTTAGCAGCATCATCTTCGTTTTCTCCTACAAAACGCCAATTTCCTAAATCATAGACATATCCAATTGGAAGCTGTTCTTCTTCCACTTTCTCCATAAATTGTCTAATTGCTTGAATCGTTCCCGATGTTTGCGTCTGATCATTTTCAATATTAATGTTGATATCGGTATGCGTTAATTTTTCTAATTCATCCAATGATGTAGAAGGTTGGAAATCACCAATATTCCATTTGATATGTTTGACGCCCATTTCTTTAGCTTCATCTAAATAGCTTTGCAAAGAGTCATTTAATTTTCCATTAACAAATACTTCATCAGGTACACTATAAAACAGCTCAATTCCTAAGTCCGAAGCAAGCTGTTTAATAACATGCTTCTCTTGATGAATATTTTGAAAGTATTCTCTTCTTATTTCGACTTTTTTAAATCCCAACTCTGCTGATTTCTGCAATATTTCGGCTTGCGAAACGCCATTTTCTACTTTTTCAGCAAATACTAATAAATTTAATACAATATTCTCTTTATTCATAAACACTATCCTCTCAATAAGTTAACCGGTTTCTATAAACAAATAGTAAACCGGTTTCCTAAAAATGTCAACGCTTTCTTAAATTAAAAACACCTGCTCAAAAAAACAAAAAGAAAAAAACGCCTTAGGAAACCGATCCCCAAAGCATCTTTTAAATAAAATATTTTTTATAAAATAACAAAAATTAAATTGATTTTCTCCATTGAACTTTTGCTGGCACGATGATTTCTTGTTCTAATTCTTCTGAATTTTTCAAAAAATTTACTAGTTTCTCTGCAGCAACCTCTCCAATTTGTTGAGATTGTTGTTCAATACTGGTAATTCCAGGTCCAACCAAAGCTGTTAGATTCCAATCATCAAATCCGGTAATTCCAATTTGTTGCGGAATATCAATCTTATTTTCGATTAGAATCGTTAATAATTCCATTAATACCCGACCATTAGAAGCAAATAATAACGTTCGTTCAGGATTCTTTAGTTCTGCAAAAATGAGTTGTTTTAAATTAGTCTCAGAGGTTACTTCAAGCAACTCTTGTTTTTTCCCCATTTTTTCAGTCACATTTTTGACTGTGTCATAACGAACTTCACGGGTAGTAACATCTTGTAACGGTTCACTAACTACCAGCACTTTTTGATAATCTTTTTGCAGTGCTTGATGTAAAATCTCTTCCACTGTTTCTTGATTATTTGTTGTGACTAATGGCCAAATAACTGGTTCAGTTTGTCTGTCCACTAACAGCAATGGAATATTGTAATCTTGAATAAATTGATAATTTTCAGCATTTCTAGAGGAAGCTTGTAAGATAATCGCCTCTACTCCTTGATCCAGTAATTTTTCTAACAAACTGCGCTCTTGTTTGACAGAATTTGCAGCATCCATAATAATCATCTGATAACCATTGCGTTCTAAAACAGCCCCAATTCCTTTCAGCAATAAAGAAGAATACATATTGGAAATATCTGCTACAACAACACCAATCAAATAACTACGTTTTGATTTTAAGGCCTGCGCTTGCCGACTAGGACGGTAATTCAATTCTTCAATTATCGAAGCGATACGTTCTTTCGTTTCTTTGGACATGTTTCCATATTGACCATTTAAAAAACGAGAAATCGTCGTTTTTGAAACACCTGCCTGTTCAGCTACTTGGCTAATTGTGACTTTCTTTTTCATCTGACAACTCCTTTGCTTTTCTCTATTTTATATGAACAATTGTTTTTTGAGAAGTTGCTCGATCGATTTCATAAAAAAAGAAGGATCTTTCTTCAAAGATCCCTCGCAAATTAGTTTGCTGGATTTTTACGAATACGCCAAACAGTTACTATTAGAGAAAAAAGACATAATAACAATGAACATAAAAAGGTAATTTTCATCCCATAGACAAAGACATCTGGTCGCTCATTTAGATAAGTGGTGACTTTTTCTCCCATTTTTTGACTCATCGCGGCATATAATACGGTTGTCGATAATGCAATTCCGATAACCATCCCTAAATTACGAGCAAAAGCATTCATACTACTCGCAACACCTAAGTCCTCCTTAGCCACGCTGCTCATGACTAACATATTATTTGGCGATTGGAATAAAGAATTTCCTAGTCCCATAATGGCTGTCGCTATCACATAATACCAAAGTGGTGTCTGTACATCCATAAACATATACATTAATTGCGTAATCGAAAGTAAGGATAATCCTGTCAACACTAATTTTGTTGGGCCAATTTTATCGGTTAAATACCCACTTAATGGTGAACCAATGACCATGACCAACGGGAAAATCATCATTAAAATTCCCGCTTGACTAGGTCCTAAACCACGCGCTTTTTGTAGATAAAATGGAATGACCACATTCACAAAAAAGTTAGAAGAAAAAATAATTACCGCACTAATTAAACTTAGCGTAAAAATTTTGTTTTTAAAAATGGAAAAAGCAATTAAAGGAATTTTTACTTTCTTTTCAATCAAAATAAATAAAACAAATGAAATAAGCGCTAAAATAAATAATGTTACTGGAACAATGTGTAGAAATCCTTCTTCTTGTCCAATAAATACTGCACCAAAAAATGTTACGATGAAAGATGCAAAACTCAAGAATCCTAATTTATCAATTTTTTTCTTCGTCATGGTAATATCTTTTGGTAAAAATTTAGTGCCCGCTATCATCGTAATGATGCCAACAGGTACATTAATCCAAAATATATATGGCCAAGAAAATTGGGACAAAATTAAGCCACCTAAACCAGGGCCGGCAATTGAACCTAAAGATACAAATGCCCCAATTGAGCCTAACGCACGTCCTCGTTCATTCATAGGAAAAACTTCTGTAATAATTCCTGAGTTCGTTGCCATCGTCATGCTAGCACCAATCGCTTGAACTACACGAGCAAACAATAAAAATGAAAGAGAATGATTAAAACCACACAGCAACGAACCAATCGTAAAAATCAAGGTACCAATTTGATACACTTTAATTTTTCCAAAACTATCACCGATTTTTCCAAATAACAATAAACACGCACACACAACAATTAAATAAATGGACACAATCCATTCTGCTTGGTTCATAGGAACATTCATGTCTTTAGAGATTGTGGGTAACGCAATATTGATAATACTACCATCTAGTGTTGACATAAACGTAAACATAGAAACCGATACTAAAATCCACCACCGATTCTTTTGCACTTCGGGATTTAATTGATAACTATTCATAAAAATAATTGCCTTCTTTCTTCAAATTAAAGAGTCTATGATCGAAATCATAGACTCCATAGTTTACTATCGTCTTGGTTCATCCTCTTCAAAATCTTTACGGAAGAAGCGTCGTTCCTCTTCAGGTTCAATATCCACTTCTTCTTCACGGAATTTTGCACGTAGCTTCAAGACACGCGTGCCTTCCATTTCCTCTGAAGTTAAAGTGACATTATCTACATCAAAGGATAGTTTATCGTCTTCATCAGGAATCGTTCCTAATGCAGTAATAAAGTAACCTGCCATTGTATCTACATCTGACATATGTAGATTTGTATGGAAAAGTTCATTAAAGTCATCGATTAACATGCGACCTTGAATAATGTATTCATCTTCAGAAATTTTTTCATATAATGATTCAATTTCATCTGACTCATCATCAATTTCACCAACAATTTCTTCTAATAAATCTTCCAGTGTGACTAAACCAACCACACCACCATATTCATCTAAAAGAATCGCCATTTGGTTTTGCGTCTTTTTCAATTCATACAATAAATCATCAATAAAGACTGTTTCAGGAACAAATAAAGGTTCTTGTAACAATTCTTTTAAATCAAGATTATCAAAACCAACATTGTATGCACTTTTTAGTAAGGTTTTTGTATGCAGAACACCAATCACTTTATCTTTGTCTTCATTGTAGACTGGAATACGTGAGAAGTTTTCAGCTAAAATTTTATCCATATTTTCTTTTACGTCATCATGAATATCAACCATAAAGGCATCGGTACGTGGAACCATTACTTCTCTGGCAACTTTCGTATCCAAAGAAAAAATCCCTTGTAACATTTCCAACTCGCTGTCTTCAAACACACCTTCAGTTTCCATCATGTAACGCATTTCATCACGCGTCATTTTTGCATCTTCATCGTCAAATGTCATTGGTGTTAATCGTGAAAGTAAGTTTGTCGAAGCCGACAACAACCATACGAACGGTTTGGCAATAATTCCAATATAACGAATTACACCAGAAGTAAATTGAGCAACCTCTTCAGACTTGTTTAAAGCGATTCGTTTAGGATATAATTCACCAAATACAATTGAGACATACGTCAAAATTGCCAAGACAATGATACTTGCTAAACTTTTTGCCGCTGCTCCGCCACCTAAATACGGTGCAAGATAGCTAGACAAACTGTCAGCTAACGAAGCCCCTGACAAGATATTGACTAACGTAATTCCGACTTGGATTGTCGATAGAAAATTCGTTGGATTTTCTAATATTTTTAATAATTTTTGGGATTTTGTATCTCCCTCTTCTGCCTTTTGTTCGACACGATTTCTATTAATCGAAACAAGCGACATTTCTGATGCTGCTAAAAAAGCATTCACCAATGTTAAAACAATTAACAACAATATTTGCGCTAATAGCGACTGACTCTCGGGGTCAGCATTCATAGTTGCATTCTCTCCTTATTTTTACAAATTATTGAAAAAAAAGCGTGGCAATCGCCACGCTAAAATCGTATCATAAAGGGGTTTTCTTTGCAATAAAAAGTAATTGAATTCTTTTTTATCCTAATAATTCCCCTTGTTTTTGCTTCGTTTTATCTTCTTTTATAACCTGAATTATAAATAAAACAATTGTACGACATACTGCATAGAAAGGTACACCTAGGAAAATTCCTAGCAAACCAGCAATATTTCCAGCAACTAATAACACAATAATAATAGTCAATGGATGGATAGCTAAACTCTTACCAATAACGTTTGGATAGATAATATTACCATCTAATTGTTGAACAATTAACACGACTACACAACATAACAATGCCTTAAACGGATCATTGAAAATGGTTACTGCTACTGCTGGTAATAAACCTAAATAAGGACCTAAATAAGGGATTAAATTAGTAATACCCGCAATAACACCAAACAAGAACGCGTAGTCTACGCCAATAATTAAATAACCTAAGAAAGTAAATGTAGCAACAAAAATACATTCAATTGCTTGACCACTAATATAATTAGACAACGTTTTGTTTAACTTCCCTAATAATTCTTCCACTTGACCACGTCGTTTTTCGGGAATTGCTTTTTCAATATTCGGAACCACTTTATCGCCATCTTTTAACATATAAAACAAGATAAACGGAGCAGTTACTAACGTCATCGTTGCAGAAGCAATTGAACCTACAATCGAACCTAGGCTACTAGATAAACCACCTAAGAAACGTTGGATAAGCGCCCCATAGGATAAATTCATTTTTTCCAATTGTTCCATAATGTCCACTTGTTGGAACATCTGTTTAACAACTTCTGTATTTGCTATACCATATGCCCAAGTCTCAACTTGCTCTACAAAATTTGGAATATTTTCAGCTAATTGTGAGATTTGAATAACCAAATTTGGAATAATACTACTAATCATTAAAACTAATGCCAGAATTAATATGAAAAACACAATAACAATTGCTATAATTCTTTTGACTTTCAATCTCTTTGTTAATAGTTCGACCATCGGATTTAACAGATAATACAAGAAACCTGCAATTAAAACCGGAGCAAACAATGTTGTAAAAAATGTAACGACTGGTTGAAAAACAAAACCAATTTTTGATAAAACTAAAATTAATGTAGCCAAGACTAATAATTCCAGCGACCAAAAAAATAATTTCGACTGTTTTACTCGTTCAAACATAACTAACCTCCTTCTAATCTGAATTAATTATATGCTATTTGACAAAAAAAATCCTCTTTTAAACTATCCAACCATTTAAAAGAAGCTTATAATAATGACGAGGTGATGAAAATGTTAGTTGCACACACAAGAGATACCATGAGCGATATTTATTTAGACGCATTAAAAATCCGTAATCAAGTCTTTGTGGTTGAACAAAATGTTCCTTTAGATTTAGAAATCGATCAATACGAAGCTCTTACAGTTCATTTTGTCTTATATGATGAAAATAGACTTCCGATGGCAACTGTTCGTTTACTGCCAATGGAAGATCAAAAAATAAAAGTTCAACGTATGGCAGTTTTAAACGAACATCGTCAAAAAGGTTTAGGCAAAATCATCATGCAAGCTGCTGAAACATTTGCAAAAGAACAAGGCTATCATAGCTTAATCTTAGGCGCGCAGTTAACAGCCGTACCCTTTTATGAACGCGTTGGATATCAAGCAGAAGGCGATGTCTTTTTAGATGCTGGGATTGAACATGTAACGATGACAAAAGAGATTTGATGGAAGGAATGATTTATAGCTAGACTATGAATCATTTCTTTTTTTATTATGCTTAATATAATGATATTTTACTGTCGAATCTTCCAGTAATTTATATGAGTTTCTTTTTATAATAATATACATTCTAACACTACGTCGTCTGAATAAAATTTCTTGTAAAGCTATTTTTATTTTCTCTTCTATTTTTTGTTTAGCTAATAATGAGTCATACACCAAAAAAAGTATAAACAAAAGTATCATTATCACAATAGTAATAGAAAGTAATGTGATCGCCCCGGTGATTAAAGCTTCATGTCCTTTGAATTCATAACTGTTCCAAATTGATACTCCAATACCTATTCCAAAAGAAACAATAGTTACTGAGATGCATTTTCCAAATATATCATATTTCCTTCTATTCTCTTCTCTATTTCCTTTTATATTTTCATCAATATATTTTATCATCCGTTCAATATCAATAATATCAAATTTATATGCCAATAGAAGATTATCAAAATTATTTATTTCATGTAACCAACTTTTTCTAGAACGAATATCATTTTTATTAAACTTGCCTAGTACTATAGCTGCTAAAGAAAATAGTATTGTTAAAATGTAAGCAGATGCCATAATCCAAAAAAATATTTTAATAAAAAATTATAGAACTGCACTAACCACCAAGACTAAAATTGACATCATCATACCTGTCAAAATAATATACACCCATTTTATTTTTTTGCCCCATATTTCTTTCAGACTTCTTTTAACACGACTTTTTTCATATAAATCTTTGATAACATAATAATATCTATTCATAAAAATACCTCTTTCTACATAAAAAATAATATTTCCAAAAAATATTATAACATTAGATATTTTAAGTATATAGCATTCAATACATAAAAGGAGCTAGAAACCTTATGAAGATTTCTAGCTCCTTTTTGTGTTGTTACTCTCACTTTTGCGACAATTGCTTGTAGCGGTTATACCATATATCGACATAACCCTCGGAGAATGGTCCTTTTCCATTATTGATCCAATCAACTAAAATTTTGACATTTTCCTTTAGAATAAAATCGATGTCTTGTGGATAATGCATGATTTTGCTGTGCAATTCATATTCATCGACATCTAATAATCGTTTTTCTCCATCAGGAAATACTTTGATATCTAAATCGTAATCAATATATTTCAGTGCTTCTTCATCTAATAAATAAGGTGAAGCTAGGTTACAATAATAGGAAACCCCCTTTTCTCGAATCATTGCTATTACATTAAACCAGTATTTTTTGTGGAAATACACAATAGCTGGTTCTCGGGTTACCCAACGTCTTCCATCTGATTCAGTTACCAACGTGTGATCGTTCACACCAATCATAGAATGTTCGCTGGTTTTCAATACCATAGTATCTCGCCACGTACGATGCAAATTGCCATCATGCTTGTAGCTTTGAATGCTGACAAACTCTCCTTCTTTTGGAACTCGCATAGCAACCCTTCCCTCAGCGAACCTCATTCGCATTTGTTTGGGTGTTCATTACACCGACATCGTTAATATTATAGCAATAAAAAACGTCCTTGCCTAGAAATGTTTATCAAGTTTCTGATATTTATTGAACTGTGTAACGAGTTTTTGTTGCGGTTTTGGAAAAACAAACGTTGAAAAATCCGTTGGTTGAACCCACTGACCGTTTTCTGATGTAAAAGATTCTTTTGTTCGTCCATAAAATAAAAGAACGTGCCATTTTAAATGGCTAAAAACATGGGTTACTTCGCCGAAATGTTTTCTTTGCCAAATGACAGGCAGTTCCTCAAAGACTTGTGGCGATAAATCTTCTGCCACTAAATCTAATGTCAGCTGTTGTTCCTCATCTTTTTGCCATGTACGCAATAATTCCGTATATTCTTCTTTGGTTACCTCTTGTAAGGGAAAATGCCACATTTTTGCTAATAATCCCGTTTCGGGACGTTGAACCAATAAATATTCTTCTTTAGGATTTTCAATCGCTCCAGCAATATAATAAACATCTTTGGGTTTTACTTTTTTCGACTTTACAGGAAATGCAGTGGGATGATTATTTTTATGTGCTAAACAAAATTCTTGGATTGGGCATTCTTCACATCTTGGTGCGGTCGGATTACAAATATTTGAACCTAAATCCATAAATGCTTGGTTCATTTCACCGGGTTGTGTGTGCGAAATGATTTTTCGTGTGGCTGCATCAAATACTTTACGACTGCTTGCTTTAGCGATATCCTCTTCTATTTCGAATAAACGACTAACAACTCGCATGATATTTCCGTCAATCGCTGGTTCCGGTAAACCAAAAGCAATACTACTAATTGCGCCAGTTGTATACGGACCAATCCCTTTTAAGGTACTAATTTCTTCTGGCGTGCTCGGAAATACACCTCCAAATTCATCCATAATTTGTTGTGCAGCTACTTTTAAATTACGAGCACGTGAATAGTAACCTAAGCCTTCCCAAATTTTTAATAGTTTTTGTTCATCAGCGTTTGCTAAATCTTGAATGGTCGGAAATTCTTCCATAAATCGATAATAATAACCAATTACCGTATCAACGCGCGTTTGTTGCAACATAATTTCAGAAATCCAAATATTGTAAGGATGCGTATTGGCACGCCATGGTAAATTACGTTTTTCTTGGTGGTACCACGTTAAAAATATATCTTGAAAAGAGTGAAGCGTTTCTTCATCCCATTCTAGCCAGTTTTCAGTCTTCATCTAGTACTTCCTCATCAATAAATCGTTGGATTAAATCAAAATCAAATCCTTTTTGATATAATTTTTGTTTTATTTTTTGTTTATCTGTTCGATGTCTCCGAATCAATTTCGCGCCTTCTTTTTGCAACGCGTCCCATTCGTCGTCCTCATCTTTTTCATTAGGAATTTCTTCCATCACCATCGAAATAATATCGCTAGAAAACCCTTTTTGCATTAATTTCATGCGCAGTTTTTGTAACGTCTCGCGATGGCTTTTACCACGAATGGTGTTTAGCATTTTAGTTGCTGTTCGCACGCCAATTTCAAATTGATCTTCAGGTGTATACAATAATATCACCTCTTGAATGACCTCATCTTTTAATCCTTTTTTACGTAACTGCTGCATCAACGCTTGGGGGCCTTTGTCACTTAAGCGTAGCTGTGTCCGAACGTAGCTTTTACCATAACCAATATCATCTATTAATTGTAACTCTTTCAAGCGTTGAATAATTTTTTGACTATCATCGCTAGTTATTTCTTTGTCTTTTAAATAAATTCGCATCTCTTGCTCCGTTCGCAATTGATAACTGATATAGTTCATTGCCAACTGTAAGCCGATATCATACCCTGCACTTTTTTTAATTTCTTCAAAAATTTTTTCATCGATCTCTGTGCCTTTTAATAAACGATAGCGAACTAATAAATCTTCAGATACACGAAGTTCTCGTTTATCTTCAAATTTCACTTGATAAAAAGCACCTTTTTCTTTACGAATAGTAGTTATTTTCAACATGTCATCACCTCACGAACATACATTCTATTTTAAACAAAATATTCTTAAATCACCAATAAAAAGTATACCATTTTATCGAAACGTTTGTATAAGAGAAGGCAACTTCTGACTGATCTGTCTTAGCTTTTAATTGAGAAAGCATCTATCTTTTTTAAATTTCCTCATTTTTAGGCAAGTGAACTGAATTGTGTTAAAATGTATAAGATTAATTTACATAAAGGAGTACTTATGTCAACTATACAATTAAATACTGGACAAACATTACAACTGAAAATTAAACGTCTAGGAATCAATGGCGAGGGAATTGGTTATTATAAACGACTAATTGTCTTCGTTCCGCGAGCTTTACCAGGAGAAGAAATTATTGCCAAAGTGACGAAAGCAACCCCAACTTTTGCGGAAGCTGCTTTAACAAAAATCGTTAAAAAAAGTCGGGATCGTGTACAGCCACCGTGTAACTTTTATGACCGTTGTGGCGGTTGTCAGCTACAACATTTGTCGTATAACAAACAATTGGATTTCAAAAAAGATTTATTAGCACAAGCACTAGCAAAATTCAAACCGAAAAATTATCAAAAATATGAATTGCGCGACACATTAGGCATGGATGATCCTTGGCATTATCGTAACAAAGCTCAATTTCAAATACGTTATAATCCAAAACAAATGCGGGCTGAAGCAGGTTTATATGAGCAAAATTCACATCGCTTAGTTGCGATTGACGATTGCTTAGTTCAAGAAGAAACCACACAAAAAGTAATCAATACTGTTATGCAATTGGTAAATAAATATCAAATTCCAATTTATGACGAACGCAAAAATTCAGGAATTTTACGTACATTAATGGTTAGAATTGGGATTGAAACAGGTGAAACACAATTAGTATTTATTACCAATTCACCAAAATTGCCACAAAAAAATGCACTTATTCGTGAAATCAATCAGCGATTACCAGAAGTCGTGTCTATCATGCAAAATGTGCAAAGCAAAAAGACTTCTCTTATTATGGGCGATGATACTATGCACTTGTGGGGAAAAGAAGCTATTGAAGAACATTTAAATGGGTTAATTTTTGATTTATCGGCACGTGCCTTCTTCCAATTGAACCCAAAGCAAACAAGTGTCTTATATAACGAGGCAATAAAAGCACTCAATATTACAGAAAATGAAACAGTGGTCGATGCGTATTGTGGTGTAGGAACGATTGGCTTAAGCATTGCTGACAAGGCGAAAGAAGTCCGTGGCATGGATATCATTCCACAAGCTATTGAAGATGCTAAACGTAATGCCAAACGTATGGGGTACGAAAATACTCACTATGAGACTGGAACAGCCGAAGATTTGTTGCCTAAATGGCTAAATGAAGGGTTCTCACCTGATAGTATTGTCGTCGATCCTCCTCGTACAGGGTTAGATGACAAATTATTGCAAGCCATTTTGAAACATACCCCCAAAAAACTTGTGTACGTTTCATGTAATGTCTCAACTTTAGCGAAAGATTTGAAAAAATTATCAACCGTTTTTAAAGTCGATTATTTACAATCAGTTGACATGTTTCCACAAACAGCTCGTTGTGAAGTCGTCGCTAAATTAACCCGTATTTAAAAAAGGCGAACCGTCGAATATTCTTTGACGGTTCGCTTCTTTATTTATAACATATCAAATAATGATAATTGATTTTCATCTGGTAAATCTTTTAACACACCATTGTCTGTCATATATTCAATCAATGTTTTCGAAACTTTACCACGATTAGCTAAATCTTCTTTCGAAAGAAATGGACCATTTTTACGCGCTTCAACAATTTGTTTTGCTACGTTAAGTCCTAAACTTGGTACCGCACGAAACGGTGCAATTAATTTATTGCCATCAATGACAAAATTTTCTGCATCTGATTTATATAAATCAATCATGCCAAATTCATATCCGCGCTCAATCATTTCATTACATAATTCCAGAACAGTTAAAAGGTTTTTCTCTTTAGTTGAAGCATCCATACCTTTATCTGTAATTTCCTTCATCCGTTCTTTGACTGCTTCTTTCCCTTTAGCCATTGCAACCAAATCGAAGTCATCTGCACGAACAGAAAAATAAGCACAATAATATAAAATTGGGAAGTAAACTTTGAAATACGCTACACGTAGTGCCATTAATACATATGCTGCCGCATGGGCTTTCGGGAACATATACTTGATTTTTAAGCAAGAATCAATGTACCAATCAGGAACATTTTGTTTCTTCATTTCTACTTGCCAGTCATCAGGAATCCCTTTTCCTTTACGAACACTTTCCATGATTTTAAATGCTAAACCGTCATCAAGCCCCGCATGCATCAAATAAACCATAATATCATCACGACAACCAATTACGTTTGCTAGATCAGCTGTTCCTTGTCGAATCAATTCTTCGGCATTCCCTAACCATACATCGGTTCCATGTGATAGTCCGGAAATTTGCAGTAATTCGGCAAAAGTGGATGGATGCGTCTGTTCTAACATTCCTCGAACAAAGCGCGTCCCAAACTCTGGAATGCCTAAAGTTCCTGTTTTTGAATAAATATTTTCAGGATTAACGCCTAATACGTCCGTTCCTTCAAAAATACGCATAACTTCTGGATCATCTGTCGGAATTGTTTTAGGATCAATTCCTGATAAATCTTGTAACATCCGAATCACGGTTGGATCATCATGTCCTAGAATATCTAGTTTTAAAATATTATCATGGATGGAATGGAAATCAAAATGAGTTGTTCGCCATTCTGACTCTAAATCATCAGCTGGATATTGAATAGGCGTAAAATCATAGACATCCATATAATCAGGAATAACGATAATTCCCCCTGGATGCTGACCAGTTGTACGTTTAACCCCTGTAGCACCTTTGGCTAAGCGATCGACTTCAGCTCCTCTAAAATGAAGATTATGATCGCGTTCATAGCCCTTCACAAAACCATAAGCAGTCTTATCGGCGACTGTACCGATTGTTCCTGCCCGATAAACATACTCTTCTCCAAATAACACTTTGGTATAATTATGCGCTTCAGGTTGATATTCCCCTGAAAAGTTCAAATCAATATCGGGAACTTTATCCCCATGGAATCCCAAGAACGTCTCAAACGGAATATCGTGACCATCTTTTTTCAAACGAGTGCCACATTTTGGACAAGATTTCTCAGGCATATCAAAGCCCGAACCATAGGAACCATCTTCATAGAACTCAGAATATTGGCATTCTGGGCAAAAATAATGGGGAGCTAAAGGATTTACTTCAGTGATTCCTGTCATCGTTGCGACAAAACTTGAACCTACCGAACCACGAGAACCTACTAAATAACCATCTTGATTACTCTTGTGTACTAGCTTTTGTGAAATAAGATAAATAACTGAGAAACCATTTCCGATGATAGAATTTAATTCCTTTTCCAAACGTTTCTCAACAATATCTGGTAATGGATTACCATATAATTCTTTGGCGCGATTATAACTTAAATCGGTAATTTCTTGTTCTGATCCAGGAATTTTTGGTGTATATAATTCATCTTTTACAGGAACGACAACTTCACAACTATCGACTAAATTATTCGGATTTTCCACAACTATTTTCTTCGCCAGATCATTTCCTAAAAATTGGAACTCTGTCAACATTTCATCTGTCGTTCTAAAATGAACTTTTGGTAAGCTATGACGATTTAACGGATTCGCTCCACCCATTGAATTAATTAAGATTTTACGATAAATTGCATCTTCTTCATTCAAATAATGAACGTTCCCAGTTGCGACAACTGGTTTTCCTAATTCGTCTCCAATGGCGATTAATTTTTGAATAATATCTTCTAAGTCTTTTTCACTTTTAACTAATTCTTGTTCAATCAATGGGGCATAAACGGGTTTTGGCATCACTTCAATATAATCATAGAATTTCGCTTTTTCTTTTGCTGCTTCATACCCTTTTTGCATCATTGCAACAAACACTTCGCCTTTATCACATGCCGTTCCTACAAGCAAGCCGTCACGTAATTTTCCTAATTCTGAACGAGGAATACGTGGTGCTTTGTCATGAAAATAAGTGATATTCGACATGGAAATTAATTTAAAAAGATTTTTTAAACCTTCTTGAGTTTTCACTAAAATCGTTGCATGAAACGGTCGGGCTGCTTTAATCGAGTTTGCGCCACCTACATGTCGGTTTAAATCTTCATGTAATAACATTTCGTGTTTTTCTATGGCTTCTTTTACAAAAATCCACGCCAAATGACCAGTTGCTTCTGCATCATAAATCGCTCGGTGATGTTGTTCCAATGAAACACCAAATTTTTTCGATAAGACACCTAAACCAAAACGTTTAAATTCTGGATACAAATACCGTGCCAATTCTAAAGTATCAATCACGGGATTGTCAGCTTCAGGAATCCCATATTTTTTATAACTCATATTTAAGAAGCCCATATCAAAGGACGCATTATGAGCTACTAAAATAGCTCCTTCTGAAAATTCGCGGAAAAGACGTAACACTTCTTCTTCTGATTTTGAACCACGAACCATTTCATCAGTAATCCCTGTTAAATTCACAGTTGTATTTGATAAACGATGTCCCGGATCAATGAATTCATCAAAAGAAGCTTCCACATTACCTTTATTCATTTTCACTGCGGCTAATTCAATAATCGTATCGTAAACAGCCGATAGACCTGTTGTCTCCACGTCAAAAACAACATAAGTTGCATCAGTTAGCGGAACAGGTTGTGCATTATAAGCCACTTCGACCCCATCATCCACGACATTTGCTTCAACGCCATATATGATTTTAACACCTGCTTTTTTCCCTGCTTGATGCGCATCAGGAAAGGCTTGTGCGCCACCATGATCGGTAATTGCAATGGCTTTGTGTCCCCATTTACCTGCTTGTGCAACTAAATCACTAATATTATTGGTCGCATCCATCGTACTCATGTTTGAGTGCAAATGTAACTCCACTCGTTTTTCGTCCTCAGGAGCATAGTCTTTACGTGTATCATGTTTAATTTCCACTAAATCTTGCGCATTCATTACTAAATCACGCATAAATGTATCTTCTTGAATACTTCCACGAACTTTTAACCAGCTACCTTTTGAAATAGCATCGAATATTTGTTCATCTTTTTCACCATTCGAGAATTTTTTAACAATAAACGAAGATGTATAATCAGTAATTTTTAAAATTAAGATTTTTCGTTTTGAGCGTAATTCACGAACTTCTTTATCAAAGACGTATCCTTGAATTGTCACACGACGTTCTTCTTCTAAAATATTTCCCATTGGTGTCACTAATTCATCTGCCGGGATGTTGCGCCCTAACATAATTGGACCTTCCAACGCAGCAGGTGCTTGTTTTTTCTCTTTTTTGCGTTGTTCATGTGACGCAATATTTTCAGCAGCTTGTTGCATAAACGCTTCTTGTTGCTTTTGTTGGCGTTGTGCTAATTCTTGTAAATCAGCTTCTGCTTGTTTATGGTCTAAAATCGGCTGAATGCGGAAACGGTCAAACCCAAAACGTTGATAGTTGGCTTCAATAACTGGCAAATACTGCTGTTGTAAAATGGAAATCACTGCATCATTGGTTACAGGCAACACAATTTTTTTCTCCTGCATTTTGGGAAATTGCGATTTTAGCACTTGCTTGACAAGTGGCGTATCACAATTTTGGTTGGCTAACGCTAATGACCAATAGTCTTGCAGTAATTGCTCGTCAAATTGTTTGTCTTCTGTTTCGAGTTGTAATCGGACAGCTGCAATATCTTTAAAAGCAAGTTCCAAATGTTGATAAAAATTTTGATACAACTCTGCTGGCAATATTTTTTCAAATCCCAAGGTAAATGACCAACATTTAGACTGGCGATGAACCACGACTTGGGTCATTTTTCCTGTTTGTAATAAGGGATGTTTTTGTAACTCTGGATCTAAATTCATCTGATCCAATAATATTTCAAACTTCTCTCTTTCTTTAGACAAGCTGACTCCTCCCTTTTTGTTTCGTACATTTTAGTATACTCTTTTTTTCTTTAGTTTTCATTAAAGAAGTCTAGGACATTCATCATTTGATGAGTATCCTAGACTTCAATTTTTATTCTGTACTTAATAAAATACTTAGCGTCGAGGGTAATTCCTCTTTACGAACTTCTATTGCAGCACCTGTTTTTCTGATTTTAATTTCTACAATGCCTTCAACAGCCTTTTTACCCACTGTAATACGAATTGGACAACCAATTAAATCTGCTTCAACAAATTTTACTCCTGGTCGTTCCGCACGATCATCCGTTAAGACTTCATAACCAGCGACTTGTAAAGCAAGTTCAACTTCACTTGTCAAATGAGCTTGATAATCATCTTCCATATCCATTTGTAATAAATGAACATCAAAGGGTGCAATTTCTCTAGGCCAAGTAATTCCGGTATCATCGCTGTGCTGTTCAGCAATTGTTGCCAACAAACGACTCACACCAATGCCATAACTACCCATTAAAACAGGAAGTTTCGTTCCAGTTTCATCTGTTATTCTAGCATCCATTTTTTCACTATAATAGGTTCTTAATTTAAAAATATGGCCTATTTCGATTCCTCGATGAAAAACAATCTCTCCAGCACCATCTGGCGAAAGGTCGCCCTCTTGAACCAAATGCAAATCAACGTATTCAGTGACTTTAAAATCACGACTAGCATTTACATTGATGAAATGGTAATTATCTTCATTTGCACCAGTTATACTATTTACCAAATCTTGAACATATAAATCAGCAAAAATACGCACCTCTTCTGGTACACCTACTGGACCAAGGGAGCCAAAAGAAGCACCAAAAATCTGCTGTGCTTCTTCTTGAGTCCCTTCACGTAATGTTTGGCTACCTAAATAATTTTTTAACTTCACTATATTTAATTCATGATCGCCACGCATTAACGCAAGAATCGGTTGTTCATCCGCCATGAAAAAGAGTGATTTAATTATTTTTTCTGGCGCAACTTCTAACAACTCAGATACTTCTCGAATGGTGTGTACATTTGGTGTCGCTACCTTCTCTTTTTCTAAAAAGGTTGCATGTGATTTTTTAGAAGTATACAAACTAGTCGCCATTTCACGATTGGCTGCATAATCACTTTCTGTCGATGAGCAAATAACATCTTCACCCACTTCAGAAATTGCTAAAAACTCTTTGGAGTCTTTTCCCCCCATAGCACCACTGTCTCCCAAAACACTTTTGAAGACAATCTCACAACGTGTAAATATTTCACGATACGCCTGTTCATATTGACGATACTGTATTTCTAGGCTCTCTTCAGAAGAGTGAAACGAATACCCATCACACATTAGAAATTCACGGCTACGCAATAAACCAAAACGTGGACGAATTTCATCACGATATTTATTTTGAATTTGATAAAGATTCAGTGGTAAATCTTTGTATGAAAAAATCTCATTCCCAATTAATTCGGTGAAAATTTCCTCATGAGTTGGACTTAAAATGTATTCACGTTGATTTCGATCTTCCAAACGATACAATGCTTCGCCATATGAAGCATACCGACCAGATTCTTCCCATAACTCTTTTGGAAGAAGGATCGGCATAGTCATTTCGACTGCATTAATTTTTGCAAATTCTTCATGAATGATTTTCTTGATTTTTTCGATTACTCGATGAGCTAAGGGTAGATACATGTAGACTCCACTAGAAACTTGACGAATAAATCCCGCACGGACTAAAAGCTGATGACTTCTTATGTCTGCTTCTGAAGGCGTTTCTCGTAATGTTGGAATCAAAAGTTTCGACTGTTTCATTTTTATCTCCTTTACTAACTTCAACTGTTTTCATTAAAAGAAAAAGCGCTGAATATCATTCCAAGTAACAAGAACCATCAATAACATCAATAAACCAAAACCAACTAATGTGATGATTCCTTCTTTTTCTTGACTCAAAGGTTTCCCCCGAACACCTTCAATGATATTTAATAATAGTTTACCGCCATCCAAACCTGGAATTGGCAATAAATTAAAAATACCTAAGTTGATTGAAATCATGGCTGTCATCATTAGCACAGTCATCGGCCCTTGTTTAGCAGCTTCTGATGATAGTTGGAAAATTGCAACCGGTCCGCCCAACTGATCAATACTAAAATTGGTTAGTAATGAACGTAAGGCATCGATAATTTGGAAAAATGATGCGATACTATCTTGGAAACCACCAATAATTTTATCGAAAAAGCCCGTTTTCATTGGGGCTTGAATGCCCAATTGTCCCACTTTTTGTTCACCAGCTTCCACTGTTTTGGGTATAGCTGTGATTGTTTGTGTTTGATTGTCACGTTTAATTTCAATTTGTAATTCTTTGTCAGGATTCTGTTGAACAATTTGACTGATTTGTGCCCAATTGTCTACAGACTCCTGGTTAATCGCAACAATTTCATCACCATCTTTTAAACCAGCAGTTGCTGCAACATCATTTTCAATCACATTAATAGTTGTTGAATTTCTATCGACAACACCTCCGTTTAAGAACGCGATTAAAATAAAAATAGCAATCGTCAATAAGAAATTGTTCATTGGTCCGGCAAAATTAGTTAGCATTCGTTGCCATAATTTAGCAGATTGAAATTGGACATCTCGTGGTGCAATACGCACTTCTGTTCCATCTTCTTCAATAAGAATCGCATCATGAGCAACAGCATACGTCACAGTTTGACGCTCATCACCGTTTACAAAACCTGTAATCGTTAATGCATCAACTAAATCTTGGTTGGCGACCTCTAAAGGAATGCCATTTGTCAGTTGTACTTTATGACTGGTATTAATTTTAATAACCGTATCATTTTCATCAAGCACTAAACCAACCAGCATTCCTGCCTTGATTTCCTCTTCATCTTCGTAACCAGCCATGCGGACGTAACCGCCCATTGGCAAAGCACGAATTGTATATGTCGTACCGTCTTTTCCTTGATGACTGAATAACTTTGGTCCCATTCCAATCGCAAATTCTCGAACTAAAATCCCTGCTCGCTTTGCAAAATAAAAATGACCAAACTCATGAATAACTACCACGACCGAGAAGACAATTAAAAATACTAAAACAGTCTTCATCTGTTTGCTCCTCTCTTTGTTTTCCGTCTACTAATAGTAAATGGGAATTGTTTAAACACTCCACTATTTTATCATATCTTCATCAATTCACAATTGTTCCCCCACTTTGTAACAAGAATTTAACTTTAGCTTTCTTAAATAACCCACTATAAGTATAATTAAGCTTGATAAATTAACATTTTTAAAATAAAGTTAGCAAATCAATCGTGTTATTTTTTATACAAAACATCTGCACTACTAAATTGAAATAAGAGCAGACAAGGTTATCTGCTCTTATTTATGGCAATATTTCATTTCAATTTGCCAATTTGTAAATCAAAAGAGTCCTTACTTTTCTCTATTAAATGCTTCGCTATAAATCTTACGAAGTTTGCTTGAGTCATCAGGCCATGTAATTGGCTGCCCATGAACAAGCTGAACAAATACCTCTAAACAATTATGCCATCCTATCGCAGTTTGCACTGTCCATGCAACATCATCAAATGTATGGGTAAAAACCATTCGACATCCTTTATCTTCTTCTAGCAATTCTATGCGTATCAAATCATCCATTTCACTGAAAGCCAATAAATATGACTCTTCTAATGCTGTGATAGTTGCTGTATATTGTGAACCTTCACCATCATCGAAGGAAATTTTCCCACCAATTCTTAAATCCATTTCTCCTGTTGCAAAAGGATACCACTGTGAAAAATAATTAGAATTTGTAACAAATTGGAAAATAGCTTCCGGTTTATCAGAAAAAAAATGTTCAAAACGTATAACATAGCGCCCATTCAATTCATGTAGTGTTCCCAATTCATTCATCGTATCACCTTCCTTAATTTTTTTAAATCGCATGTCTCTCATTAAATTATCTTCAAGCTTGGTCAAAACTTTTCTCTAGTCATTAGCTACTTCCACTTTATCATAAATCTAGAAATGAATACAGATGGTTAAGGTCCATGCTGTACCGCTTGAATGCAAAAAAACGAAGTAGCCAAAATGGTTACTTCGTTTCTTTGATTAAAATACGCCTAAAAGACTCATAATTGGAAATACAAATAACAAACTATCAAAACGATCTAAAATACCACCGTGTCCAGGTAAAATCGTTCCTGAATCTTTAACTTTATAATGACGCTTAATAGCAGATTCTACTAAATCACCAAATTGACCGACAATAGAAAAAATAATGGTTAGTAAAATCATAACAAATGAATTATAGCCAAAATAGTCGCTTCCATGAAAAATTGCTAGATACACTGCTGCAACAACCACGGCACTTAAAATGCCACCGAGAGCACCTTCTACTGTTTTATTAGGCGAAATTTCTGGCCACAGTTTATTTTTACCGTACTGTCTTCCGACCATATATGCGCCAATATCGGTTGCCCAAACAATAAACAA
Organism: Enterococcus sp. DIV2402; assembly: GCF_017426705.2. Lineage (NCBI taxonomy): Bacteria > Bacillati > Bacillota > Bacilli > Lactobacillales > Enterococcaceae > Enterococcus > Candidatus Enterococcus lowellii. The sequence goes on from NZ_CP147251.1 coordinate 2,478,460, forward strand.
TCCAAAACATAGAACAATTAAATTTTCTATACGTGCATTAACAAAACTTTCAAAACCTACACCAGTATACAAACTAACAATGACTGGAAACGCTGCTTCATCAATTGTATACGTATTTTTTGAAATTACTGAAATTCCCAATAATAACATCACAATCAAATAAAACAACATAAATTTATCGGTTTTTTCTGGTAAAAAAACAAACCATTCTCTAGGTAAAACTAAAATGACTGCCCCCAGTCCTGAAAGTACACCTTCAAAGCTTAACATCGCTAGTCCTTTCATGCGGAATAGCTCATACACACCTACAACGGCTAACGCTGCGCCTAATAAAGCAACTGAAATACCGCCAAAATCAAAATAAATGATTGGTAAAAATAGTGCTAGCGCAACAACAGCTGTAATCACACGTTGTCTCATTTTTTCTCCTCCTTATGTTTCAACCCGCCAAAACGGCGATCTCTATTTTGAAAACTAGCAATTGAAGTTTCCAATAATAACTCGTTAAAATCTGGCCATAAAGCGTCAGTGAAAAATAATTCACTGTAAGCAATTTGCCAAAGAAGAAAATTACTAATACGCTCCTCACCACTTGTTCGAATTAACAGTTCTGGATCACGCAATTCAACTGGTAGAAAACCCGTCATTAAATGTTTAGCAATCATCTCTTCATCAATCAGCTCAACATCGCCTGAGTTATCAGCAACTTCCTGATAAACGTCTTTCACAGCGGAGACAATTTCAGCTCGACTACCATAATTTAATGCAAAATTCAAAATCATACCTGTATTGTTTTTGGTTTGTTCAATGGCTCGTGCTACAGCATCTTGCGTATGGGTAGGTAAAAATTCTTTGTAGCCCATCACATTGACACGAACATTCTCTTTAATTAATTCAGGTACAAAAGCATCAAAAAAATCCACCGGCAGCTGCATCAAAAAGTCTACTTCTTCTGTCGGACGTTTCCAATTCTCTGTCGAAAACGCATAAAGAGTTAGTACTTTTACACCTAGATGAGAGGCATGTTTGGTAATTTTTTTGACTGTTTCCATTCCTTCCTTATGCCCCGCTACTCGAGGCAAACGACGGTTTTGGGCCCATCGTCCATTTCCATCCATAATAATTGCTATATGCTTGGGGATCGGTAATTCTTTTTGAAACTCAAACTCCCCTTCTTCCTGGATGTATTTGCTCTTTTGTGGAAAAAAACGTAGCATCTTGTTCTCTCCTATCATCCCAATTTAAAAAATTCATCCTTTACATTATAGCAATAATAAGAAATATTGCCTATCAAAAAAAGAAGTTCCGTTCATTTATTAATAGAAAACGAATAATTTCAGCTGTTTTTTAATGGAATAATAAAAAAGGTGAAACTATTTTTTACATAGTCTCACCAAAAAAATTAAACTTCTAATAGTTCTTTTTCTTTTTCTGCTGCGATTGCATCTAAGTTTTTGATGCTTTCGTCTGTTGCTGCTTGAACTTCTTTTTCTGAATCTTTCAAATCATCTTCTGTAATTTCGCTTGCTTTTTGTTGTTTTTTGTATGCATCGATTGCATCACGACGAGCATTACGAACAGCAACTTTTGCATTTTCAGCTGCTTTTTTAACGTCTTTTGCTAATTCTTTACGACGTTCTTCTGTTAATTGAGGAAGCACTAAACGAATCACATTTCCGTCATTTGTTGGTGTAATTCCTAAATCAGATGCCATAATTGCTTTTTCAACTTCTTGTAATATTGTTTTATCAAATGGTGTAACCATTAATACACGCGCTTCTGGGATTGTAATTGAAGCCATTTGATTTAATGGCGTTGGTACACCATAATAAACGACTGATACGCGGTCTAAAAGGCTAGCATTCGCACGACCTGCACGAATTTGTCCTAAATCACGTTGTAAGCTATCTGCTGCTTTTTGCATCTTTTCTTTTGCTTCTGTTAAAATTTGATCTGCCATTTTATTTCCCCTCACTAATAATTTCCAAACGTTTGCATGGAAACCCTAAATTTTATTTTAGAATAATTTCTTTGCACAAAACTTGATAAATAATGCCCTCATTTTGCGTAAAATATCGTTTATTAATGAAATACTCAAGCTTTGCCAATATCTTTATTATACGTGATTATCGGTCGAATATACAACCTTAAACCATTAAAAACTCAATTCTTCTATTTTTTAATTTTAAAAAAATCGTTAACTACCTTGTGAGTAATTAACGATTTTTCGTATTATTTTCCACGCACAGTTGTACCAATATTTTCGCCTAAAATAGCACGTTGAATATTGCCAGCTTCGTTTAAGTTAAATACAACTAATGGAATATCGTTATCCATACTTAAAGAACTTGCAGTAGAATCCATTACTTGCAATCCTTTAGCAATCACATCCAAATGTGTTAATTCTTCAAACTTAACCGCATTTGTATCTAATTTAGGATCGGCAGAGTAGACACCATCAACATTATTTTTTGCCATTAAAATAACATCAGCATTAATTTCAGCTGCTCTTAATGCTGCAGTTGTATCTGTTGAGAAATAAGGATTTCCTGTTCCTCCAGCAAAAATAACTACGCGTCCTTTTTCTAAGTGACGTTCGGCACGACGACGAATATATGGCTCTGCAATTTGGCGCATATCAATGGATGTTTGCACACGAGTTGGCACACCAGCATTTTCTAATGTATCTTGTAACGCTAATGCATTCATTACTGTAGCAAGCATCCCCATATAATCTGCTTGCGCACGTTCCATGCCCATTTGTGCGCCAATTTGTCCACGCCAAATATTTCCACCACCAACAACGATAGCTAATTCTACGCCTAAATCATGAACTTGTTTCAACTCTTTAACGATTTCTTGAATAGTTGGTGGTTTAATACCAAACCCTTCATCTCCTGCTAAAGCTTCCCCACTTAATTTTAAAACAACACGTTGATATTTTGGTTTTACCATGATGATTCCTCCGTAAATTCTCTATTCCTAATAGTAGCAATCTGCTCAGCTATGAGCGTCTTATTGATTAATCTAATTTTGCTTAAAAAAAGGGAGCGCATTTCCATGCGTTCCCATCTGCTCTAGGAACAGATTTATTTATTTACTTGGCTCATAACTTCTTCTACAAAGTTATCTTCACGTTTTTCGATACCTTCGCCCACTTCAAAACGAGTGAATGATTTCACAGTAGCGCCTTTTGAAGCTACATATTTAGCTACTGTCATATCTGGATCTTTAACGAATGGTTGGTCTACTAATGAGATTTCAGCTTTAAATTTATTTAAGCGTCCAACTACCATTTTTTCAACGATATTTGCTGGTTTGCCTTCATTTAATGCTTGTTCAGTTAATACTGATTTTTCATGATCTAATTCTTCTTGAGGAATTTGAGATTCGTCAACATAACGAGGGTTGATTGCTGCAACGTGCATAGCTACGTCTTTAGCAACTTCTTCATCAGTTGTTCCTTCTACAACAGTTAATACAGCGATACGTCCACCCATGTGTAAGTATCCACCGAATGCTGCGTTATCTTCTTTTTCAACAACGTCAAAACGACGGAAGCTGATTTTTTCACCAATTACTTGAGTAGCTTCAATCAATGCATTTTTGATCACGCCAGTAGAAATTTCTAATTCCATTGCAGCGTCCATGTCAGCTGGTTTGTTTACAGCTACAGCTTCAGCGATTTCTTTTACTAAAGTTTGGAATTTTTCGTTTTTAGAAACGAAGTCTGTTTCAGAGTTTACTTCTACGATTGCAGCAGTGTTTCCATTAACTGCAACTGCAGCTAAACCTTCAGCAGCGATACGGTCATTTTTCTTAGCAGCTTTTGCCATACCTTTTTCACGTAAAAAGTCAACTGCTTTATCGATGTCGCCTTCTACTTCTACTAATGCTTTTTTAGCATCCATCATACCTACGCCAGTCATGTCGCGTAATTCTTTTACTAATTTAGCTGAGATTTGAGCCATTTTTGAATTTCCTCCTGAAATATATGTTAGTTTTTTAAAAAAAGCTGTTTCAAAGGAGAGTACGGCTTTTCGCCTAGCCTTTGAAACAGCTCCGTCGTTTAAAAATTATTCAGCTGATGCGTTGTCGCCTTCTACTACATCAACAATTTCTTCAATTGAAGTTGCAGCTTCTTCAGCTACGAAATCTTCTTCAACTACTTGATCTTCACCTTGGTTGCCTTCGATGAAAGCATCTGCCATTTTAGAAGTAATCAATTTAACGGCGCGGATAGCATCGTCATTTGAAGGAATTACTACGTCGATTTCGTCTGGATCACAGTTTGTATCAACCATAGCAACGATTGGGATATTTAATTTGTGTGCTTCTTGAATTGCAATACGTTCTTTACGAGGGTCAACCACGTACATTACGTCTGGAATTCTTGGCATATCAGCGATACCACCTAAGAATTTTTCTAAACGTTCACGTTCTTTGTTCAAACCAGCAACTTCTTTTTTAGGTAAAACATCAAATGTTCCATCTTGTTCCATTGCATTGATTTGTTTCAAACGAGCAATACGTTTTTGGATTGTTTCCCAGTTAGTTAAAGTTCCACCTAACCAACGGTGGTTTACATAGTATTGACCAGCGCGGATAGCTTCTTCTTTGATAGCTTCTTGAGCTTGTTTTTTAGTTCCTACGAACAATGCGATTCCGCCATCTTCAGCGACTTCTTTCATGTAATCGTAAGCAGCATCTACTAATTTAACTGTTTTTTGTAAGTCAATGATGTAGATTCCGTTTCTTTCTGTGAAGATATATTTCTTCATTTTTGGGTTCCAGCGACGTGTTTGGTGACCAAAGTGTACGCCGGCTTCTAGTAATTGTTTCATAGAAATTACTGCCATTTTGTGTTTCCTCCAATTTGGTTTTTATTTTTTCCCTCTCCTACTTCATAGCTCTTTGGAGAACTGATTTTCAGCACCGCTCCGCAGATAAAGTAAGATGTGGATTGTTGACACAGCAATATTTTATTAAAGTGCCTCAACTATTATAATACGACACAAAAATAATTGCAATCTATTTACAAATCTTTTTGAGCCATCTGTAATTATATAGGATTGGACAACGCTTTTCAACTAAAAGCTTTTAGATTACTAGCATATATTATCTTTTTGCTACTATTTTTCATCAGATGCGAATTTTTCTTTTTTATAAAATATGTTTTCTTAGTTCGCTTGTATCTCATTATTTGTTTATATTAAGATTAAAAGACTGCTGATATGTTATAATTTTTATTAGTTGAAAATGGAAGGTGATTGCATGAAACAAATTGAAATTGTTACGTACGAAGAAAAATATCATGATGATTTTAAACGGTTAGGATACGAGTGGCTGGAAAAATATGTCACCGTTGAACCAGAAGATATTAAAATTTTAAATTCTCCTAAAGAGATTATTTTAGATACAGGCGGCTGTATCTTTTTTGCAAAATATCAAAATGAAATAGTCGGCACTGTTTCTTTGATTAAAGTAGATGAAACAACTTACGAGTTAGCAAAATTAGCAGTAACAGAAAAATACAAAGGGCTCAAACTAGGAAACTTACTAATGGAAACAGCCATCCAACAAGCCAAAGAACAATATGCAACAAAAATTATTTTGTATACAGACCAAAAATTAGCTACGGCACTTGTGCTTTATCAAAAATTTGGTTTCCAAGAAATTCCTATGATTAATAACAAATATATAGATTCTGATCTCATGATGGAATTATCTATTTAATTCTCAATTTTACACACCTTAAAGCTATCTATTTTAAGTATCTTTTGCTATGATAAGAAATGAATTTATATGCAAAAAGGAGCTGAATCATGTGCGTAAAGCGGATCGCCATGTATTAATTAAACAACTTGTGAATAACAATACCATTCGTACACAAGAAGAGTTGTTACATCTTTTAGAAAAAGAAGGAGTAACTGCAACTCAAGCAACCATTTCACGTGATATTCGTGATTTGCAAATTGTGAAATCACCAGATGGAACTGGACAAGCAAAATTTGAGTTGTTTCAAGAAAGTCAAGGTCAAAAAGAAGAAACCGAAAATCAACGCTTAACTCATATCATTCAGGATGTGGTAACTAAAGTTGACCGTGTACAATTTTTAACATTAATTAATACAATTCCTGATAATGCCCCTATCTTATCTGCAGCCATTGATGAAGTTTCAATGAAGGAAAAAATCTGTACATTAGCTGGTTTTGACGTTGTGGTTGTTATCTCGCGTACCGAAGAAGATGCACAAGTTATCGAAAATTATTTCAAAACACATGCTGTCTAAAAAAAATACCCGACGATAGAATACGCTTTCTATCACCGGGTATTTTTTTTAACCGCTAGATATCACCTTTTAATTTCTTTTCTTAAAAAATAAGACCAGAATCCCCACAAATACCACAATACCTGCGATACCATAATACATGAACTGTTTCTTGTGTGTGTTTAATTGTGAAACATCTGTGTGATTAACACGAACTTGACCTTTTTGCGAAGTAATTAAATAGTCCTCTATTTGAACTTGATTGTTTTCTTCTTTCAAATCTAACCATGTGGCTTGTTCTGCCGATTCTAATATGCTTACTACTTTTTTTAACCCATTCAATCCTAAATAAGGATGATAAAACGCTGAAATATAAGCTTGACGATAATTGGAAAGCACGTGTACCCGTTCTTCCATAGCAGAAAATGCTTGTTTATCCCCTTCTTCAATAAAACCAAGTGTCTCTGGATAAACAGTCATACCGTGTAAAAAGGATGGTTGTGAGACATATGTCGGCTGATATTCGCTTTGATAGGTTTGATCCGTTAATTGAAGACGTCCAATATATGAACTAAAGTGTTTTGCAACAACTTCATATCCTTGTTGAGAAATAGCATAATGTGGCGCTTCAAACCCTAGCGGATATAAACCTTGCTCAACTAGTTAAGATACACCTTTAGTGATAGATTCTTCTATATAGCCTCTTTCAAATTCTTCTCCAGATTTTATAAATTCTTGGTATTCTTGTTCCGTTGAAAAATCACTTTGTTTTTTTGCAGGTACTTCATCCTCTTGATAAATAGGTCGGTCATTTTCGACATCCCAAAATTCAAAGCCTTCACCTGTTTCCGAACTGCGATATTGATGTTTGTAACCGTGTAAGATAATGCTTGCTCCGTTTTCTTGCATGTATTTGAGCGTATTTAATAATTGGGGTGAATCAGAAAAATGAATCGTCTCACCATCTTTATTCGTATATATAGGAATAACCGCCACCATGTAAGGAATATTTTTGTCCTTTAAATATTCTGCTTGCTCGCGTAATTGCTGGGCATCTACTTTGGGATGAACATCTTCCAAACGTAAATAACGAACAAATCCTTGTTGACTTTCACCTAAAAAATCATATAGAGAGTCTGCTACTAATGGACCAAATGGCGCAAACATTGTTTCTGCAGCAAAAAAATAATTCCCATCATTTTGAACGATTAAAGGTACTTGCTGTTCTTTTTCTAAGGTAGCCAACGCTTTTTGCTCAACCCCATCTTTTGATGCTTGCACATGATAAATAATCCTTTGTTCAGGTAACCTTTGAATGAAATCGGCTAAAATAATCTGATCAACCAATAGCTCGCCTTCTATTTGAAATACGTTCATTTTAGCCAATTGCTCTGCATTATGTCCTATCACATAAAGCTTTCCCTCAAATGTGTCTAATGCTTTTTTTGTTTCTGAAGAAAAAGTCGTTTTGTCTAATCCAAAATAAATAATATGTGAACTATTTTGAATTGCATCACTTTGGATGTCTGATTCATTAATAAATTGATAGTTTATATTAAATCGACCTAAAATAGTATCTAACATGCGTAATTCATTTAGCTTTTGCTCGCCTTTTGTTGAATAAATGACTAAAACGTCTTGTTTTACATTCTCTTGAGCAAAAATTTCTTTAGAATAAAAAAAGCAGATTGGTATTAAAAAAAAATAATATTATTTTACGCATCCGTTTCTCCCTCGACAATAGTATTGACTAAATCTATAATACATCCAAATTAAGTTTTGCATGATTTTAAATAATTGTCCATACAAAAAAATTATGCCATAAATTTGTTTAAAAACAAACTTATGGCATAGACTATTTTTACTTACATTTTTTCTGGTGCATGTAAACCTAAGAGACGTAAATCTTCTTTTAACAAAACAGTAACAGCATAAACTAACGCTAAACGCGCTTCTTTTTGCTCGTCTTCTGCTAAGATTTTCGTATTGGCATAATATTTGTTAAATGCTTGTGCCAATTTAATTGAATGTTTCGCAATAACAGATGGCTCGTACTTATCTGCTGCTTGTTGGATTGTTTCTGGGTAACGTTGAATTAATTTAATCACTTCCCAGCTTTCTTCATCATTTAAAGCATACGTTTTGGTTTCGTCTGGTGTAAATGCAGCTTTTGCTAAGATACTCATCGCACGCGCATGTGCATATTGAACATACGGTCCTGTTTCACCTTCAAAACGAACAACTTCCTCTAAAGTGAAGTCAAAATTGTTTAGACGATCATTTTTCAAATCATGGAAAACAACTGCGCCTACCCCTACTTGTTTAGCTACTTCTTCTTTATTTTCTAAAGTTGGATTTTTTTCACTAATTTGTTCTTTGGCTGAATCAATTGCTTCATTCAATACTTCTTCTAATAAGACAATTTTCCCTTTACGTGTGGATAATTTTTTACCATCTTTGGTAATTAAGCCAAATGGAATATGATACATATCATCAGCCCAATCAAAGCCCATTTCTTTTAATACAGCTTTTAATTGTTTGAAATGATAACTTTGTTCATTCCCAACAACGTATAATGATTTGCCAAAATTATACGTACGTTTACGATATAACGCAGCGGCCATATCACGTGTAATATACAATGTTGCACCATCTGATTTACGAATTAATGCAGGATTCAAGTCGTAATTCGTTAAATCAACAATCTCTGCACCTTGGTCTTCTTTTAATAAATGTTTTTCTTCTAACATTTCAACAACTTCATCCATCTTGTCGTTGTAGAAAGCTTCGCCATTTAATGAATCAAAAGATACTTCTAACATGTCATAAATTTTGTTAAATTCTTTCATTGATTCATCGCGGAACCATTGCCATAATGAAATAGCTTCTTCATCGCCATCTTCTAATTTTTTAAACCATGCACGTGCTTCATCTTCTAACGCTTTATCTTCTTCAGCTTTTTCATGGAATTCTACATATAAACGCAATAATTCAGTGATGGGTTCATTACGAACAGCTTCTTCTGAACCCCATTTTTTATAAGCTACAATTAATTTCCCAAATTGTGTTCCCCAATCTCCTAAGTGGTTAATACGAATTGGTTGGTAGCCTACTTTTTCTAAAATAAAGCCAATTGAATTCCCAATGACAGTTGAACGTAAATGTCCCATTGAAATTGGTTTAGCAATATTAGGAGAAGACATATCAATTGGGACACTAGCGTTGTTTCCTTCGCTACTATCACCAAAATGATTTTTTTCTTTTACAACGGTTGCTAAAACGTTTTGACTAATTACCGCTTTATTCATAAAGAAGTTTAAATACGGTCCAACTACCTCAATTTTTTCAAATGATGAACCATCAATTTTTTCAGCTAAATCGGCAGCAATTTGTTGTGGTGCTTTACGGTAAACTTTTGCCAAGGCAAATGCCGGAAAAGCCACGTCTCCATGATCGGCTGATTTTGGGTTTTCTAATAGCTGTTGAACTTGTTCTAATGACAAATCTTCTTTGACCACATCAAAAATTGCTTTTGATACGATATCTTTGTTATTCATAAATTATTTCCTCCTAAAGTAGTCTCATTGATTTTTATGCGACAGCAAACAAAAAGTCTCTAGTGTAAAAAACACTAGAGACGAGAATTCCCGCGGTACCACTCTGATTGTTCGACAAATCGAACCCACTTTATCTGATAACGGTAGATGCCGTTTGCTTAACAAATTTTCACAAGTGCGCTTCACTTCTCTTCTTTATTTCGGCTTCCACCTTCCCGAATTCGCTAGTAAAAAATGAAAAGTTACTCTCTTGATCACTAAATCATGTATGAAATGTACACTGATTATAGCAAATCTTTTTTATTGCGCTAGTCTTGTGTTTAATTTTAACTATTCGGAATAAATAAATGTCCTAAAGTTGCTGCCATAACCGCTTTAATTGAATGCATGCGATTTTCAGCTTGTTCAAATTGTTTGGCATGTTTACTACGGAAGACTTCATCGGTTACTTCCATTTCACTTAGATTGAATTTTTCTTGAATATCTTGACCGTAATCTGTTTCTGCATCATGAAAAGCAGGTAAACAATGCAAGAAAATGACTTGCTCGTTTTTGGTTTTCTCAATCATCATTTGATTCACTTGATAAGGAAGTAATAATTCAATTCGCTCAGCAAATTTATCTTCTTCACCCATTGATACCCAGACATCGGTATATAAGACATCAGCGCCTAAAACGCCTTCATCTACATTGTCTGTCACCAAAATTTCAGCACCTGATTGTTGCGCATACTCTTTTGCCAAAGCAATTAATTGTTCGTCAGGATGCAATTCTTTTGGTGCAACAATTCGCACATTTGTCCCTAAAATAGCCCCAGTGACTAACAATGAACGTGCCACATTGTTACGACCATCGCCACAATAAACGAGATTAATGCCTTTGACTTTTCCAAAGCTTTCTTGAATCGTTAGATAGTCAGCAATCATTTGTGTTGGATGCCATTCATCAGTGAGACCATTCCATACAGGGACACCCGAATGTTCAGCCAATGCTTCAACTACTGCTTGACTGGATCCACGAAATTCAATCCCATCAAACATACTACCCAACACTTTTGCCGTATCTTCCACGGATTCTTTTTTACCCAATTGAATATCATTTGCGCCTAAAAATTCTGGATGAGCGCCTAAATCGACCGAAGCCACTGTAAAAGCTGCCCGTGTTCGCGTTGATGTTTTTTCAAACAATAAGGCAATATTTTTCCCTTCTAAATAACGATGTGTAATCCCTTGTTTTTTTAGTTTTTTCAAATGCTGGGATAAATCAATTAAATACTGTAATTCTTGTTGTGTAAAATCTTTTTCTGCTAAAAAACTTTTCCCTTGAAATTCCATCGTTTTCCTCCGTTCAGTTCAACCTACAGCTACTTTTATTTCTGTTCCAAATGAATCAATCGTATTACTGATAAAGACTGATTTCACGCCTGCTAACAGCGCTTTATGTGCACTGTCTAATTTTGGTAACATGCCACCTGTAACTACTTTTTCTGTTTTTAATTGAGAGATTTCTGCTACAGAAATTTCTTTTAGCCATTCAGATTCTTTTTTTATTCCTGGAACATCTGTTAATAGATATAACTTTTCTGCTTTAATACTTGCCGCAACTTTACAAGCTACTTCATCAGCATTGATATTTAACCATTGTCCTGATTCAGTAATCCCTAATGGCGCAATGATGGGAATGTGATGTTTTTCAATTAAGGTATTTAAAAGCTCGCTGTTCACTGCCGTCACTTCACCAACAAAACCTAATTTTTCTTCATCAATAATTTTTCCTTGAATCAATTGATCACAACCAGCATTCATACCTAGTGTAGGAAAACCTGCTTGTTGAAAATGAGTGGTAATCATCGGCTGTACTTGTCCTAATAAAACCATTCGCGTAATTTCTAATGTTTTTTCAGAAGTAACACGTAGTCCTTGCTTCACTTCTACTTTAATTCCTAAAATATCCATCATTTTAGAGATATAGTGTCCCCCTCCATGAACAATAATCACACGATAACCTTGGTTTTGCCAAGAAGAAATTTTTTGAAAAAAAGCATCATTTAAGTTATCTGAAGCAACGCCGCCCATTTTTACTACGATTGTTTTCATATTCATTTCCTCCTATGTGTGATAAAGTGCATTGATTTTAACGTAGTCATACGTCAAATCACAGCCCCATGCTTGTCCAAATGCATCGCCTTCATTTAGATAAACAGCGATTTTAATCTCTTCTTCACTTAAATTATCTTCCATTTGTTCTACATCAAATCCAAGTGGTTCACCCGCTTTAAATACTGGAATCCCTGCAAGCTCAATCGTTACGTTTGTTGGGTCAAATTCAACGCCACTATAACCAATCGCACATAAAATACGTCCCCAGTTTGGGTCTTTTCCAAAAATAGCTGATTTTACTAACATTGAACCAACAATTGCTTTTGCAATCATTCGAGCATCGCTAGCTGTTTTTGCTCCAGTTGCATCTACTTCAATTAATTTAGTTGCCCCTTCGCCATCTTTCGCAATTAATTTGGCTAATTCTGTCAAAACGATTGTTAGCATTTCTTTAAATTGTTGATAATCGGTATTTTTTTCAGTGATTTCTTGATTTTTAGCTAATCCATTTGCCATCACAACGACCATATCGTTTGTCGAAGTGTCACCATCCACTGTAATTTGATTAAACGTTACTTCTGTTAATTCTTTTAATAAGTCTTGCAACAACGTAGATGAAATCGCCACATCTGTAGTAATAAAGCCTAACATAGTTGCCATATTGGGATGAATCATCCCTGAACCTTTACTACAACCAGAGATTGTTACTTGCTTACCATCAATGACTGCTGTAATAGTGATAGCTTTTTCAGTCGTATCTGTCGTTAAAATGGCTTTTTGAAAATTTTCTGGTTGTTGTTCTGTCGATTGATCTAACAATTCAATGCCTGCTACAATTCTTTCCATGGGTAATTGATGTCCAATCACACCCGTGGAAGCAACAGCCACTAATGAAGCATCAATCCCCAATTTTTCGCTGGCTAACTGTTGCATTTGTTGCGCATTCGCAAAACCTTCTTCACCCGTACAAGCATTGGCATTTCCTGAATTAACAATAATTCCTTGAATTTTACCACCTTGTATAACTGCTTTACTTAATTTAATAGGAGCTGCCTGTACTTGATTCGTTGTAAAAACCCCAGCAACACTCGCTGGTACTTCTGAATAGATCCAACCTAGATCTAATTTTTTTCTTTTTAATCCACAATGAATGCCATCCGCATAAAAACCAATTGGACTAGCAATTGTACCTTTAATTTTTTCCATTTAGTTCACTCGCTCCTTACGGGAACAATGGGACTTGCGTTAAACCGCAAGTCTCTTCAAGTCCCGCCCATAAGTTAAAATTCTGAATTGCCTGACCAGCAGCACCTTTCATCAAATTATCGATGACTGCCACTACAGTTAATGTTTGATTTTCTTCGTTTACACCAAAACCGATATCACAAAAGTTTGTTCCTGTTACTTGGCGTAGTTCTGGTAAACAGCCAGTTGGTTGTACTCGGACAAACGGTTTGGATTGATAATGTTTATCAAATGCTTGTTGGATTTGTTCACTTGTTACGTTTGGTTTGATTTTGGCATAAAGAGTCATAAAAATACCACGCTTAATTGGAATCAAACTCGTTGTAAATTGAATCGTTGATAAACTTGAATCAAATGTTTGTAAAAATTGAATAATTTCTGGAATATGTTGATGTTGGTTTAATTTATACATTGTCATATTTTCGTCAACTGTCACGTAATGACTACTATCTGATAATTGTTTACCTGCACCAGATAAACCCGATTTCCCATCCAAAATAATGGTATCTAAATCAATAAGTTGTTCTTTAAGTACTGGCACCAAAGAAAGAATCGCTGCCGTAGCATAACAGCCTGGGTTCGATAATAAATTTCCTTTGATTGCTGAAAATTCTGGTAAAGCATAGATTGCTTTATCTACGATATCTTGAGTAGTGGGGTCTTTTTTATACCACTTTTGATAACTCTCTAAATCTTTTAAACGAAGATCGCCAGATAAATCAATAACTGGAAAATCTTGTGCTACAAATTCATGGACTAAGTCTTTACTAATTCCTGAAGGAGTAGCAAAAAAGACAATATCATTATTTTTCATGATTTTTTCTGCATCGTATGCTTCAACTTCTTGCTCACAAAGCTGTTGTAGATGTGGATATAACTCTGAAATTGAGTTTTTATGCATCGAGTGACTATGTAAGGTCCCCAATGTCAATGAGGGGTGTTGATGAATCAAACGCACCAATTCTATCCCTGTATATCCTGTCACACCAACGATTGCTGCTTTCATCCTCTTCACTCCTTCTATAAAGTAATTAGAATTATAGAGAGTTATTCGTTAAAGGTCAATGGTTTTTTATAAAAAAATATGTATTTTTTTGTAAATATATGTAAAAAGACGAATATTGACTACATTTTTATACAAAAAAGAGTTATTTTGCGTATATATACAAAACAACTCTTTTTCTTATTTTTCTAAAACCTTAGTTAATTTTTCAAGTCCTAAAGTAACCTCTTCTTCAGAAATAATTAATGGTGGTAATAAACGTAAGGTATTAGCACCTGCCCGTAGAGCTAACAATCCTTCTGCTTCTAAATCTTCTACTATTTCAGCAACAGAAATATCCGGTTGAAGTTCAATACCAATCATTAATCCTTTCCCACGAATTTCACTAATTTTGTCTGACTTAATTTTATTTAAACCAGCAAATAATTGCTGACTTCTTTGTTGACTAGCAACCAAAATCTCCGAAGACAAACTATCTAGGATTTCACTTGCTACGACCATTCCTAATTTATTTCCGCCAAAGGTTGTACCGTGACTACCTGGGCCAAAAGCTTCACCTAAAGCCGTTTTTCCTAGCATTGCTCCGATTGGAAAACCATTGCCTAATCCTTTTGCTAACGTAAAAATATCTGGCTCAATGCCAAATTGTTCAAAAGCAAATAAACTACCCGTCCGGCCAATTCCAGTTTGGACTTCATCAACAATCAATAGAATCTTTTTCTCTTGACACAGTGTAACAATCTGCTGAATCCATTCTTGGTTAGCAACCGTTACGCCACCTTCGCCTTGAATGAGTTCAAGCATAATCGCTGCTGTCTGATCTGAAATTTGCTCTTGTAATGCTGAAAAATCATTATAAGGAACATATATAAAACCAGGAACTAATGGTTCAAATCCAGTATGAATGGCTGACTGTCCAGTCGCTGACATAGCACCATATGTTCGTCCATGGAACGAATTGGTAAACGTAATAATCTGAGATTTACCTGTTGCTTTACGAGCTAATTTAATCGCTGCTTCGTTTGCTTCTGCCCCCGAATTACAAAAGAATGCTAAATAATCTTTTTCTTGAATCAATTTTTCTGCAACAACTTCTTGTAAATGATTTTCATAAAGATTAGGCGTATGCCAAATCTTTTGCGCTTGCTCTGCTAAAACTTGATTTAAGTGAGCTCGATTATAACCTAAATTCATAACTCCAATTCCACTGGTAAAATCTAAATATTTTTTTCCATGATTATCGGTAACGTAACAACCATTGCCTTCCATAATCTCAAAAGGTTTTCTTGCATAATTTGAAAATAAATAATTACCCACTATCCATCACTCCTAATTTGTATTAAAGTATCGCCTCTAGCTCTTCTTAAGAAACGCATATTTTATTAATTAGACGGCATCTTTTGAATAAATATACACTTATTATCCAAATTAAGCAACTCCTCTTTATAAAATTTCAAAGCCATATCCCTGAATATGGTCTTCTAACATTTGTAGATATTGTTGAGCGATTGGCGATAATTCCTTTTGTTTATGCTTTAAATAGCCAATCGTCATTTCATCTTTGATATTTAAAGGGACAGCAATAATCTTGTCATCATTTAATTTTTTGCTTAAAACTCCTGAACTAATTGTATAACCATTCACTCCCACCATTAAATTAAAAATAGTTGCCCGATCACTCACTTTAATATCTTTTCGATGCTCTAAGGTACTTAAAATTTCTTCAGCAAAATAAAATGAATTACGTTCGCCTTGCTCATAAGATAAATAAGGATAATCTTCTAAATCCGATAATTCTACTAAATCTTTTTGTCCTAGAGGTGAAGTATTACTTACAAAAACATGTGGTTTCGCATGAAAAAGTGGCTGAAAAATCAATTCCCGTTCTTTAAATAGCTTCATCATGACTTTTTCATTAAACGAATTTAAATATAAAATACCTAATTCGCTTTTAAAACGGCTTAAATCTTCTAAAATATTTTCTGTCTCTGTTTCTCGCAACTTAAACTGATATTCTTTTACATTTAAACTATTAATTAATTCAACAAAGGCATGGACAACAAAAGCATAATGTTGTGCTGAAACTGAAAAAGTTTGCTTACGAGGACGTGTATCTTTATATTTTTCTTCTAATAATTGAACTTGATCCATAATCTGTTGTGCATAGGACATAAACTCACGTCCTTCTTCTGTCAAACGGACACCCGTCTTACTTCTAACTAAAATTTGAATATTCATTTCATTTTCTAATTCTTTAATCGCGCTAGACAAGCTTGGTTGTGTCATATACAAGGCTTTAGCCGCTTCATTCATTGAACCCAACGCGACAATTTTTTCTAAATATTCTAATTGTTGTATCCTCATCATTACTCCTCCTTATATAAACCCTATATGTTATAGATTTTATTTATAACCTACCATAGAAATCTTCACTTATCCAATCTTTTTCTTTCATGATACATTATCTTCAACACAAAAAAAGGAGTGTTGGTTAATGACAACAACAATTATCGGATTTCCTCGTTTAGGCGAATTTAGAGAATTAAAATTTGAAACAGAAAAATATTTTAGAAATGAAATTTCCGCAGAAGATTTAAAAGCTTTTGCGAAAGATTTACGCAAGAAGCATTGGAATGTTATCAAAGAAGCTGGCATCGATCAAATTCCAAGCAATGATTTTTCTTTCTATGATAATACATTAGATACATCGGTTTTATTTAATATCATCCCTAAAAAAGTGAAAGACTTAGATTTTGATGAGCTAGAAGAATATTTTGCCTTAGCCCGTGGTTATCAAGGAGATAAAGGTGATGTTCATGCCTTGCCAATGAAAAAATGGTTCAACACAAATTATCATTATTTAGTGCCTCAATTTGAAAAAACAACCAAAATTCAATTAAATACAACTAAAATTGTCGATGAATTTATCGAAGCAAAAGAATTAGGAATTATTACTCGTCCAGTAATCTTAGGACCATTTACGTTATTGCAATTAGGTCAATACCACGATGGCACAACAAGTGCAGATTTTTCGGCAAATTTATTAGCAGCTTATCAAGAAGTATTTTCAAAATTAGCTGAAGCTGGAGCAGAATGGATTCAAATTGACGAACCTGGTTTAGTTTTAGATTTAACAGCTGATGATATTGCTCGTTTTAAAGAGTTTTATCAAACATTACTAGCAAATAAACAAGGATTAAACGTCTTATTACAAACTTACTTTGGTGATATTCGTGATATTTATGAAGAGGTCATTGCTTTAGACTTTGATGGCGTTGGTTTAGATTTTGTTGAAGGCAAAGAAACACTAAACCTAATCACGAAAACACCTTTCCCAGAAGATAAAATATTATTCGCTGGTGTGGTAAATGGTAAAAATATCTGGACGAACAACTATACAAGTACCTTTGATTTATTAGCTAAATTACCAAAAAATGTAGTCTTAACAACGTCATGTTCTTTGTTACATGTTCCATATTCTGTTGAAAATGAAGTTTTCTCAGACGAAATCAAGCAATATTTTGCTTTTGCGAAAGAAAAATTAGCAGAATTAGTGGCTTTAGACAAAACCGATCAAGCAGCAATCGAGAAAAATAATCGTATTTTCAAACAGGAACGAATTACTGCTAATAAGGCCTTACAAGAAAAAATTACGCAACTAACAGACGCTGATTTCGTTCGTTTACCTGCATTTGCAGAACGTGAAGCTTTACAAACTGATTTATTACAATTGCCAACATTACCAACAACAACCATTGGTTCCTTCCCACAAACAAAAGAAGTTAAAATTACGCGTGGGAAATTTAAACGTGGTGAAATCAATCAAGAAGAATACGATGCCTTTATTGCGAAGAAAATCGATGACTGTATTACTTTCCAAGAAAAAGTTGGCTTAGATGTTTTAGTTCATGGAGAATTTGAACGTAATGATATGGTTGAATTCTTTGGTGAAGCGTTAGATGGGTATCTTTTCTCTAAAAATGGTTGGGTACAATCTTATGGAACTCGTGGTGTAAAACCACCAATCATTTGGGGCGATATTGCTCGTTCAAAAGCAATTACCGTGCAATGGTCTAAATACGCACAAAGTAAAACGGATCAAATTGTTAAAGGAATGCTTACTGGTCCTGTAACGATTTTAAACTGGTCGTTCACACGTGAAGATATTTCTATTAAAGAAAGTACCTATCAATTAGCTCTTGCCATCCAAGAAGAAGTTTTAGATTTAGAAGCAAATGGCATCCGCATCATCCAAATTGATGAAGCTGCCTTACGTGAGAAATTGCCTTTACGTCAAACAGACTGGTACAGCGAATATTTAGACTGGGCTATTCCAGCATTCCGTTTAGTTCACAGCAAAGTGCAACCAGAAACACAAATTCATACACATATGTGTTATAGCGAGTTTGAAGATATCATTAAAGCGATTGATGATATGGACGCTGATGTTATTAGTTTTGAGGCTTCTCGTTCAAACTTAGCCTTATTAGATGCCTTAAATCGTAATAATTTCCAAACACAAGTTGGACCTGGTGTTTATGATATTCATTCACCGCGTATTCCATCAATCGAAGAAATTAAACAAACTATTGGTAAAATTTTAGAGAAAATCCCAACAAATAAAGTTTGGGTAAATCCTGACTGTGGATTGAAAACACGTGGTGAAAAAGAAACCTATGCTAGTTTAGAAAACTTAGTATTAGCTGCCAAAGAAGTACGAGAGGAGCTTGTGAATGACTGATAATGTGGAGAGACAACGTCCTTCCCTTTCTTTTGAAATTTTTCCACCAAACACCAAGTCGTCAAACGAGCTACTTTTAGACACACTAGATGAATTGCAGGACTTAGGTCCGCATTTCATCAGTGTGACTTGTAGTAATAAAAATGCTGATTTAAAAACGACTACGTTGAAATTAGCAGGTTACATTCAAAAAAACTTGAATGTGCCAAGTATCGCTCATTTAACAGCAGCTTATTCCTCAAAAGAAGATATTCGGGAAGCAATTAATATTTTAAAACGCTCTAACACGAATCGAATTTTAGCCTTACGTGGTGATATTTATGCAGATAAACCACCTTTGGAAGATTTCAAACATGCAAGCGATTTAATTCATTTTATTAAAGAAGAAGAACCCACTTTCCAAATTAGTGGTGCATGTCATCCTGAAGTTCATCCTGAAGCTAAAAATCGCGTAGAAGATTTACAAAATTTAAAGAAAAAAGTAGATAGCGGCTGTGATGATTTAATCACACAATTATTTTTTGATAATGATACTTTTTACCGCTTTCGTGAAAACTGCGACATTGTAGGTATTGATGTCCCCATTTATGCAGGGATTATGCCCATTGTTAACCGTAACCAAGCGCTACGATTAATAAAAACAACTAAAACTGCGCTACCACGTAAATTTATTGCTATTTTGGAAAAATATGAACACGATCCAGAATCATTGCGAGCGGCAGGGTTAGCTTATGCTATTGATCAAATTGTCGATTTAGTTACACAAGATACAGCTGGGATTCATTTGTATACAATGAATCAATCTCAAACAGCACTCAATATTTATCGTGCGACCAAAACGCTATTTAAGGAAGAAGTAATTGTTGTTTAGATAAAAAGAACAAGCCTAATCAACTAGACTTGTTCTTTTTATCTGATTCTATTTTTTTACAGGAAATGCTAAACTTGGAACAGCATTTAAGGACATCTTCGCAAAGTTGCCTTTCGCTAGTTCAACATGCGCAGCTGCGCCAATCATCGCAGCATTGTCACCACACAAACGTAGCGGTGGGACTACTAACGTAACATCTGGTAATTGTTTAACAGCTTCTTCTAACGCTTGTCTTAATCCCTGATTAGCTGCTACTCCCCCAGCAACAATTAACTGTTTGACTGGATATTGCTGGCACGCATGTATGGTTTTATGAACAAGTACATCAATGACACTTGCTTGAAAACTAGCCGCTAGGTCCTCTGTCGATAATGCTTCACCACGTTGCTCAGCATTATGCACTAAATTAATAAAGGCACTCTTCAAACCGCTAAAGCTAAAATCAAAATTATCCTCATGAATCATAGCTCGTGGAAAATGATAGGTATCTTTTCCAATATGAGCTAAACGATCTATCTCTTTCCCACTTGGATAGGGTAAACCTAAAACACGCCCCACTTTATCATATGCTTCTCCTGCGGCATCATCGCGTGTTTCTCCAACAATTTCATAAGACCCGTCTTCTTCCATCAACACTAATTCCGTATGTCCACCACTAACTAATAACGCCATTAATGGAAATTCTAATGGTTGAACAAAACGTGCTGCATAAATATGCCCGGCCATATGATTGACTGGAATCAATGGTAATTGATGCGCCCAAGCAAAGGCTTTTGCTGCTGCTATTCCAATTAATAATGATCCCACTAAGCCTGGACCTTGTGTCACAGCCACAGCAGATAATTCTTCAATTGAAATTTCCGCCTCAGCTAGTGCTTCTTCAATACATAACGTAATTTGTTCAACATGATGACGGCTAGCCACTTCAGGAACAACACCGCCAAAACGTTGATGACTTTTAATTTGTGATGCAACAATGTTACTTAAAATTTTAGCACCATTTTCAATGACTGCCACGCTTGTTTCATCACAACTGCTTTCAATTGCTAAAATCAATTCTCTCATTTGACCAACGTTGGCCTCACTTTCTTTATCATAATCAATGCATCTTCTGTAGGTGCTTGGTAATAATTTTTTCTTCGAGCAATAATCTCAAACCCATGACTCAGATATAAATTTTGAGCTGAAAAATTAGAAACTCGGACTTCTAATAAAATCTGAGCAATTTGCTCTTCATTCGCCACTCGGAATAACTCTTTTAATAACGCCGCACCGTATCCTTGTTTTTTCTCTTGTGTATGCACAACTAAATTAAAAATCTCCATCTCATCTAAAAATTGATGATAGCCTAAAAAACCAGCAATATACCCTTTTTCTAAAATCAGATAGTCACTTTGCTCATTATGGATATCTTCTATAAATTGCGCCATCGTCCATGGTGAACCATGCGTATAACTTGTTTCTGCTAATTGATGTAATTC
The DNA here is from genome assembly GCF_017426705.2 of Enterococcus sp. DIV2402. Taxonomy (NCBI): domain Bacteria; kingdom Bacillati; phylum Bacillota; class Bacilli; order Lactobacillales; family Enterococcaceae; genus Enterococcus; species Candidatus Enterococcus lowellii. The sequence goes on from NZ_CP147251.1 coordinate 2,499,728, forward strand.
AGACGCTAATGTTGTTGTTTCGAAAAAATGTTTACTTGTTATCTTCATTTTAATTCTTTCACCATATCTAAGGCATCTTCCTTGCCTTCACTATAATATTCCGTCAAAACTTGACGTGTTGTATATCCTAATTTTGTATATAGTCGTTGGGCATCTACATTGCTGATACGCACTTCTAACGACATTGTTTGACACGCATACTGATTAGCAAACTTTTCCGCTTCCATCAATAAATAATTACCCAAACCTTGATTTTGATAATCAGGAATCACGGCAATATTCGTAATATGTGCATCTGTTGCAACCACACGGATACCAATAAATCCAATAATTTGGTTATTGCTAACGATACATAAATAACGATGACTATGCACCGAATACAATTCGGACAAAAAAGCGCCTCGATGCCACGGTTGATAGTCTTTATATACCAACTGTTGGACACGCATCAATGCCCTAATATCTTTTGGAAAAACCTCACGAATTTGATAAACACTTGCATCAATGGTAATTGTTTTTTCTTGATAGCCACTTTGTTCACGTAAAAAAGAAAGAAAAGTCTTAAATCTTTTCAACATAACTTTCTTCTCCAATTTCGTGGGTTTCCAACCATTTTTCTTCTGCTTCCACACGTTTTAAGTAGTTTGGCAAGAAAGGATGGCTTGCTACAGTAGGTGCTTGTTTACCAAGCTCAGACAGTGTAACGCCACTTGGGTAATTCCAGGAAATAATCGAATTACAAATGGCATTGGGTAATGTCTCTGTAATGATTTCTTGAAATTTTTGAACATCCTCTCCTACAAAATAGACTTCCTGTCCTTCTAATTGAGCCAATAATGTAGCTAACGCAATGTGCTGATCTGCCAAAACGTTCACTAATTGTCCATTCTGCCATTGATAGGCTCCTGCATAAACATTTTGACGACGAGCGTCAAAAAGAGGAACAATCCATTCTTTTCGTCCATAACAGTTGCCCGCAATTGTTTTTAGGCTAGAAATACCGACTAATTCAGTTTTTAACGTATTTGCCAATGTTTTGGCGGTTGTCACACCAATGCGTAAGCCTGTATACGAACCAGGACCTTGTGCCACAACAATGCGATCAAGCTCTTGGGGCGTTAATTCAAGTTCTTTCATCAATGTCTCAATAGCAGGCATCAACGTTTTACTATGATTTTTATTGACAGTTGTTTGCAATTGTCCCAACAGACGATTGTCATCGGTAACAGCGACTGCCATGGTTTGATTAGATGTATCTATTGCAAGTATCTTCATGTTTATTCCCTACCTTATTCAAGTTCTCTCATATTCTACCACAAAAGTTAGAATTGAGACCAAAGTTTCTATTCAAAATAAAAAGAGTCTATAACAGACTCTTTTGCGTTTTTAATGTTGATTGGCGTAAGATCAATTCGGTCGCTAAGACACTTCGCTTTGAAACAGGTGGTTGCTCTTTAATCAAATCAATCAAGGTTAAGACTGCCAGTTCTCCCATCCATTCTGTATAGACACGAACAGTTGATAATGCTGGACTAACGTATTTTGCTACACTGACATCGTTAAATCCAATGACAGAAATATCCTCTGGCACTTTCAGACCGTGCTCCTGAATGGCACGCATTGCACCAATCGCCAACGCATCACTTGAAGCAAATAAAGCGGTTGGATACTCCTTTTCTTGTTTCAAAAATTCTTGCATCGCTTGATACCCACCCTCTACCGTAAAAGCTCCTTGTAGATGATAGTTTTCTTGATACAATTTTAATTGAGTCAAACGCTCCTTAAAAGCACTGAAACGCGGATCATTAATTTCATAATTACTGCGTTTGGTATATTCGATTCCTGATAGAATCCCAATTTTTTCGTGCTTTTCTTGAATAAAATGATCCAGCACTTGTTCGATGCTTTGAGTAAAATCAACCACAATGGAATCATGCCCATGAATGGTATCGTTTGTGTCCACAAATAATAAGGTTCCTTCTAATTCCTCTAACAAACGAATCTGTTTAGGATCAAATTTCCCTAATGCAATCGTTCCCGCAGTAGTCGTTTCCGACAATTGATCAAGCGATTCTTTTAGCAACTGAATATTTAACTCTTCTGCTTTTTTCTCAATCCCTAAACGAATCGATAAATAATATAAATCTTCCAGTTCTTCCGCTGTGTCATACCATTGAACCAAACGAATCACAAACTGTTCACGCCGTTTTTTCTTATGTTTGGTATAATTCAATGATTCAGCTACTTCAAAAATCTTTTGCTTCGTCTCTTGTCCAACAGACAAATCTGGGTCGTAATTGAGGACACGTGAGACCGTAGCAGGAGAAACCCCTGCTTTATCTGCAATATCTTTAATGGTTGCCACGATCTCTCCTCCTTTTATTAAAGTGTTTGGGTAAAGGCTATAAAAGCTTGTTGCCCTTGTTCGTCTCGTTTAAAAACACCGGCATCTTCTAACACGCGTATAAATATCTGGCCAATTTCTTTTTCCATTATAGCCCGAACATTTTCTTCAGAAATTGTATAGCTTACTTTCATTCGTTCTGCCCAGATACGGTGACTTTCTGCTAAATGATTTTCTTGATTTAATAAGAATTTTTCTACTTCTTGCAGCTCTTTTTCCAGACGAGGTGGTAAAATGGCTAGTCCCATCACTTCAATTAAACCAATATTTTCTTTTTTAATATGGTGAACATCTTGGTGAGGGTGAAAGATTCCATCTGGGTATTCTTCTGATACATTATTATCACGTAAAACTAAATCCAACTCAAAGAATTCACCTTTTTTACGAGCAATTGGTGTAATGGTATGATGCAATGTTCCATCTTCAGAAAATGCCACAATGTCTAATTCTGGTACAGAATAGGTACGCCAATTGGCTAACACATGTGACGCAGCAGCAATCAATTGCTCTTTATCTGTTGCTTGTAACCGAATAACTGACATTGGCCATTGAACTGTTCCAGCAACAATCGTTGGAAAATCTTTTAAGGCAAATAAATGTTCAATTGGCGCCTCGGCCATCGCAAACGTATGGTTACCGCCTTGATAGTGGTCATGAGATAAAATTGACCCACCGACAATTGGCAAATCAGCATTTGAACCTGCGAAATAATGTGGTAAGACTTCGACAATCTGTAACAAACGTTCAAAAGTTTGGGAGCTAATTTCCATTGGACGATGTTCTTCTGATAAGATAATACAATGTTCATTATAATAGGCATATGGTGAATATTGAAAGCCCCACGATTCACCAGCTAGATTCATTCTAATTATCCGATGATTGGTTCGTGCTGGATAATTCACGCGACCTTGATAGCCTTCGTTTTCCATACAAAGCATGCATTTCGGATAATGACTCGTCGTAGCAGTACGTTCTGCCGCAATTTGTTTTGGATCTTTTTCAGGTTTGGATAAGTTAATAGTGATTTCTAATTCACCATAAGATGTTTGCACAGGAAAATAAATATTCTTCGCAATGGCACGTGTTTTGATGTAATCATTATTTTTACATAGCTCAAAAAAGTAATCGGTTGCTTCTTTAGGCTTTTTAGCATAATGCTGAGCAAAAAAAGCATTGACCACAGAAGGCGGTGGCGTTAGGAAATCCATCAACTCTCCTTCTAAAATTTCAATAGCCGATAACGTAGTATCAATCACTTGATTTGCTTGTGCAGTTTTTATTAATTCATCTAACAATTCAGTTGATGGACGTGTCACAGGACGCACCTCAAATTCTTCCAACTGATTTTCACCAATCATTCCTAAAATACGATTATGCAAATATAACCGATCCATTTCCATCCAACCACCTGCTGCAATCGCAAGCGTGGCAAAATCAGCAATTGTCTGACTTAACATCCCCTCAACTCCTACTCTTCATACCCATTTGGATGACTCACATGCCAATTCCAAGCAGTTTCAATAATTTTCTTCACATCTGTATACTGTGGTTCCCAACCCAATACGTCTTTTGCTTTATCACTTGAAGCGACCAATGTGCTTGGATCGCCTGCACGACGTGGGGCGATGATTGCTGGGATTTCTTTTTGCGTGACTTCTCGAGCGGCTTCTAACATTTCTTTTACAGAGTAACCATTGTTGCTACCTAAATTAAAGACATTGCTTTCATTCCCAGCTTTTAAATAATCTAAGGCTAATAAATGTGCCGCAATTAAATCTTCTACGTGGACATAATCACGAATACACGTGCCATCTGGTGTATTGTAGTCGTCCCCAAAAATAGATAATGCTTTGCGTTGCCCTAATGCCACTTGTAAAATAATTGGAACTAAATGCGTTTCGGGTGTATGATCCTCACCAATCGAAGCATCTGCTTTTGCCCCAGCAACATTGAAATAACGTAAAGCTACAAACTTCATACCATATGCGTTGTCACACCAGTTCATCATTTTTTCCATCATCAACTTACTTTCACCATATGGATTTTTCGGATTCGTTGGGGTCGTTTCTGAAATCGGTGATACTTCTGGTTCGCCATACGTAGCGGCTGTTGAAGAAAAGACAATGTGTTTCACCTCATGTTCTTGCATCACTTCTAACAAAATTTGCATGCCATAGACATTATTATTGAAGTATTTTAATGGTTTTTCAACGGATTCTCCAACTAACGAACTTGCTGCAAAATGAATGACACCATCAATCGTTTCCTTTTCAAAAACTTCTGCTACAAATGCTTTGTCACGAACATCCCCTTCATAAAAGCGTGCGTCTTGATGCACAGCCGCACGGTGCCCAGTCAATAAATTGTCAATCACTACAACATCTTCACCACGTTGAATTAATTGATTCACAGCGTGCGAGCCGATATAACCAGCTCCACCTAATACTAAAATAGACATTTGTTGTCCTCGCTTTCGTTTTTTAAATACTCTTGTCTTATCTTATAACTTTCTTGCACCATCATCAATGCTTGCTTGATAAATATCGGTCGCATAACCAATTTTGTCTAAATATTCGTTAGAAACAGTTTCTACAAAATCTTGCCAATCGGTTTGTTTGACTAAAGCAATCGCACATCCACCAAAGCCAGCACCGGTCATTCGTGCCCCCAATACACTCGGATGCTTTTGAGCCGCTGTAACCAAGGTATCTAATTCCATTCCGGTCACTTGATACGCTTCTTTCAATGATGCATGCGAAGCGTTTAATAATTCTCCAAAAGTCACTAGATCATCTTTTTGTAATGCTTGACGGGCTTTTAACGTTCGCTGGTTTTCTGTTACAGCATGTTTTGCACGTTTGATTAATGTCTCATCGCCAATTAGTTCAGTATTTGCCAAAAATGTTACTTCATCAAGCTCACCTAATGTTTGAATAGCTAACTGTGTTTGTAATCGGCGTAACGCTTCTTCGCATTCTCCACGGCGTTCATTATATTTGGAATCAGCAAGTTCTCGTCTTTTATTCGTATTCATAATAGCCACCACATATTCACCAAAAATTGCTGGAACGACTTCATACTTTAGGGTAGTTGTATCTAACAATAATGCATGGTCTTTTTTGCCCATTCCAATAGCAAATTGATCCATAATTCCTGAATTAACACCAATGAATTCATTCTCCACTTGTTTGCCGATTTTAACTAAATCTAAACGTTCGATACTTAAAGCAAACAAATCTTCTAAGATAACTCCTGTCAAAAGTTCAATCGAAGCAGAAGATGAAAGACCCGCACCGTTTGGAATATTGCCATAGAAAACGATATTTACTCCCGAATCAATCAAATGTCCTGCTTCTTTTAAAAAGCGGATCATCCCTTTCGGATAGTTCGCCCAATCATGCGCCTTTTCATAATTCAGTTCATCGATTGAAAAAGTAATCACGCCTTTCTCTGGAAAATTTTCAGAATACAAGCACACAAGCTGATCCTCTCGCTTGCTTGCTAAACCATATGTTCCTAAGGTGATTGATGCGGGAAATACATGACCGCCATTATAATCTGTATGTTCACCGATTAAATTGATACGTCCGGGAGCAAAGTAGTTGCCCGTGGCATTTGTTTCAAAAATATCATTGAAAACCTTTTCTAATTTTTCCATCTTATTACCGGCTCCTTTTTTATTAGTAAATACATTGTATAATATTTAGTAAATATTTTCAAATTTTTTATTAAAATAAATTTAACATGGTATATTACTTTGCAAAATTCCCATATTCATTCATAATGTAAGTAAGATAAATGAAGTGAGGTGAAGGAACAATGAAAAAATTTGTTACAGGATTTGTCGTAGGTTCTCTTGCTACAACTGCAGCAACAATCGGCTTGATTGCCACAATAAAAAAACAAGTCATTGATCCAATTGAAGAAAAAGAAGCAGTCAATGATGAAAAACGCCGCAAAGCAAATCGTAAAAGCTTCGCAAGATAATTAAAAACGAGAGATGTCTGTGTTTAACCCCAAAGTTAGATTTTTGATCTAACTTTTGAGTCTCACAACAAACATCTCTCGTTTTTTTATTTTAATTTTTCTGCTTAGTCTTACCCGTCCAGCTATCATAGCCATCTTTTAAGATATAAATATTTTTATATCCTTTTTTACGTAATTTATTCGCCGCACGAACACTTAATGCTTTTGAACGATCATAAAGATAAACTGGTTGATCTTTACGAATTGCTGAAATCGAAGTATCCAACACGGTATAAGGAATGTTACGGGCACCTAAAATATGTCCCGCATCAAATTCAGCTTTCTCACGAACATCAATCACTTGCGCTTTACGCATACCTTCGCGAAATTCTTCTTCTTCAATAATTGTAGCCGAACGTTTTCCTAAGATATAGTAATATAACCAATTTAATCCCATGAAAACTAGAACTAAAAGTAAAACTAGTGTTAACGTATTAAAAAAATTCATGTTTTGTTTCTACCTTTCTATTTTATAAATTGCAAAGCCAATGAAGCCGCACCAATTACACCGGCATCATTTCCTAGTTGTGCTAATTTGATTTGTGTACTTTCTCTTACTTGTGGGAATGTGTATTCATTGAAATATTTTTCAACACGGCTTCGTAAGAATTCCCCTGCAGCCGATACACCACCACCTAAAACAATACTTGATGGATTTAACGTGTTCCCTAAGTTTCCACAAGCTAGACCTAGATAGAAACAAACTTTGTCAACAACCATTAAGGCAAATGGATCATTTTGTTCAGCTAAAACAAACACATCTTTGCTTGAGATATCTTGACCATCATCTAAACGGCGTTTCAATTCAGAGTCACCTGCGTATTCTTCTGACAATTGACGAGCAACACGTACAACTCCCGTCGCACTTGCAACTGTTTCTAAACAGCCTACTTTGCCACACGTACATTCAAAACCATAAGGATCGACTGTCACATGACCAATTTCTCCCGCACAGCCTGCGACACCATGTAATAAGTTTCCTTCTGCAATAATACCGCCACCAACACCGGTTCCTAATGTCATGAAGATAACGTCTGGGTTATTTTCACCCGCACCTTTCCAACGTTCACCTAAAGCAGCCACATTCGCATCATTATCTAATGTAAATTGAATTCCTGTACCTGATTCAATTTGTTCACGAACGGATTGTAACGTTTTCCAGTTTAAGTTATAAGCACCAATAACTGTTCCTTTTTCACGATCAACACTTCCTGGAGTTCCCATACCAATCCCAACAAAGTTTTCAGCTTTCAAATCATACAAATCTAAACGATGATTAATTGATTCAATAATTTCTGGAACAATGTGTGAACCTTCATCCAAAATATTTGTTTCAATACTCCATTTTTGTTGGATTTCTCCTTCAAGTGTCACAATCGCAAATTTGACTGTGGTACCTCCTAAGTCAATTCCAATGATTTTCTTTTCTTCCATCCTAAAAACCCTTCCTGCTTTCTTCGATGCGATGTTCTCGATTTAAGATACCACGTGCTTTTAAATATGTTTCTCGGTCAATCACACGCGCTTCGAATAGCTTTTTTAATTCAATTGCCATCAGTTCAATATCATAAATACGTTTGCCGACATAAATATACAAACCGAATTGTTTAAATAACTGTTGGACATCATATAAAGTTTCCATAAAGACACTTCCTAAACATTATACAAGTATTTCGTATTTTTTGAAACCGTACACGATACAAAAAATAAGCAAAAATACTAAAATCATACCTGAAATAATTCGAAGATGAATCGAATAGCTTTTTGAGTTGTTTGGCACGCTCAAAACATTGCCCAATAACAAACCACCAAGTAAGCCGCCTATGTGTCCCCACATATCTATTGAACGGTCAAAAACGCCAAACAGTAAACTCATTCCAATAAACAAAGTAAATTGTCGAACCATCCCTTGAATTGCTGGATGTCCTTTAAAATGAACACCTAAAATAACAAATGCACCGAATAAACCAAATAACGAAGTACTCGAACCTGCTGACTGCACACCTGCTTGATTAAAAGCAAAACTCAAAGCATTTCCTGCAAAACCACTGATTAAATAAATAATTAAAAAGCGCACATGCCCATAGATAGCTTCAATTTGTTGTCCCATAAAATATAGAACCACGGAATTGACTGCAAAGTGCATCAATCCATAATGAATAAAAATGGGCGTAATAAAACGCCAATACTCATGTCCATGTACCACTAACGGTCCAAACATTGCTCCTCTAAACTCGATATATAGACTTGGAAACAGAAAAGCTAATAGATAAACGACCACCTGGATAGTTAAAAAAGTATACGTCAAAAAGGTGTTCGTTTTAAACGATTAAACGATAAATTATTCATACGTCACTCCTTTATAGCTATCTGTAAAAATCCGCGCTACTGGAAGGTCAAAGGAATCCGGTTGCCATTGATTATTTAATTGTTCCGAAAAAACCAAGCTACACGTTTGTCCTTGATATTCTGCTAAGTATCGGTCATAAAAACCACCACCAAAACCGATACGATACCCTTCTTTGGAGAAAACAATGCCTGGAACAAGCAAGACATCAATTTCTTCTTTAGAAACATGTAAAGCACTGACTGGTTCATCAACACCAAACTTCGTCGTCCGATAAGCGGTTCTTTCATCTACTTCATAAAAAGCTAATTGCCGTTTTGGTAATGATTTAGGAATAACGACAACTTTATTTTCTGCCCATGCACGCTTCATGATTGATTCAGTATTAAATTCAAATGATGTTGAACGAATCATCCCAATAACTTTGGCTTCTTTCCAAATTCGTGAAGCAAAAAAGAGAGCTAAAATCGTTTCTTCTTTTTTTAATTTCTTTTTAGGATGTTCCGCCAGCTTTTTTAATACAACTATTCCTGACTGACGTAGTTCCGCTTTTTCCATAAATTCACACTCCTTTAACTATAATCAAAGCCTTACACACATCCTTTATTTTAACATGGAACCCCTCTTCCGCCTATAACTAACCTTCAATTAAACGCGGAAGAATCGTCAAGTAAAATTACTTAACAAAATTTGCTAAAAAGGCTAGATTTCTCTGAACAAACGTGATATTATAGTTTGGTCTGAGAGAGAGATCTTGGAATATTCTAGATATATGGGAGGGAAAACAAATGCGCGTAAACATTACTTTAGAATGTACTTCTTGTAAAGAACGTAACTACCTAACAAACAAAAACAAACGTAACAATCCAGATCGTTTGGAAAAACAAAAATATTGCCCACGTGAAAGAAAAGTTACTTTACACCGTGAAACTAAATAATAGTTTGAAAATAAGCGTCGAATTCTTGATAAACAAGTGTTCGACGCTTTTATTTTTCAGGCTTTTCAAAAGTCTTTAGAATATATACTTTCTTATTTTTCTAATTTATCTGATCCAAGTCTTTATTTGGTTTCATTAGCTGATAAAATAAGAAGTAATGATTACATTGTATTATGTTAAAGAAGGGATTTATATGGAACTTTTATTAGAATTTTTAAGTAACTTTGTAATTTTTACTGATGAGCTTATTTCACCTGATTTAGAAAGCAAAAAAAAGAAACGAATCGCTGTTCTTCTCTCCCTTTTTTCTTTTCTTATATTTTTATCTTTTACTTTATTTTTAATTTTTTTGACATTTGGACTATTAAATCTATTAATTAGTGATTTTGATATAATAATTGCTTTTTTAGCCATGCTCCTTCTTTTATGCAATTGTTTTTTGGTATATAAAAGCTACGCATATTCATTTGGAATTGTAGTCACTATAAAATTATTTATGAAAGAATCTAATATCAATAAAAAAGAAAACTAAATATCTTTAATTGCCCTTTATACATCAACCAATCTAGTAATTTTACTTGTAGATAGTCTTTCACAATTCTCGCTTGTGTAATCATTCTTCTCACATATTCACTACCATTAGTTATAGGAGTTCCCACTAGAGGATATGCTGAACCATCCCGTTGAACGATTCCATAAGTAGGTCCATGCATCTCATAGATATCCGGATCCATACTTATTCCAACTTTCCCTTGAATATTTCCTAAAATTCCAGCAATAGCTTCTTCGCTATAGTTTTTCTAACGTAAAAAATTCCTAATAACATTGACATGTTCACTACTCATAAATCTCTCCTATTTTCCCATGCGTCCATGGTAGATATATGCCTTACATAAGAAGTTTAATGCACATCCTGAAGTCAAAAAGAGTAAACCGATACTCATCTTAGATATCCTATAATTTCTTTATAAACCATTATCATTCCTTTTGACTGTGTATTCACTAAAAAAAGCCACGACTACTCATAGTAATCGTGACTTTTTTAAATTTTTCTAGAATTACCTGTAGCATAATCAATGCTATAACCATCTTGTATATTATAGATAAAAATATTAAAGCATAATTCTTGATCCTCCACACTATGCGCTTCAATTTGAATCCCTCGCGGAACAAGTTCTTCGCCTTTGAAGTACGGTGTTACCCGATAACGTACATGATTACCGGTCTCTTTCAAATAATTAGCTACTTTATCTTCATATTCTTTCATGGGTTTTTGATTCATTTGTTGCGTACCAGTAAATAAGTTTTGCCAATTATCATTTTCTCCAGTAAAACGAAAAGCAATCAAATGCGAGCGATTGTATAACCATTTTCCATCATCTAGTTTCTTTTGTTTCCAACCTGATGGATAGACCCTCGAAATATCTCCTCGCTCTTCTTTTGGCATCATGCTTTTATGTAATAACGCATTTGCCGAACCAACACGGTTGAGAGAATCAAGCGGAGAAAAAGTTTGCCAGGGTCCATTGGCAAGTGATAATTCTTGTTCGGTAAACGTCGTATGATTGTCATTTAGTGTCACCACAATATTTGTACCATCATACTCTGGTAACGCATCAAGCTGCGGATAATTTGCTAACTGTTCTGGTGTATCATCAAACGCATCCAAAATAGTTGTTGGATCGGACCAATCCACTTTTGACAAGTCAATTTGTCCAGCTGTCGCCGTGAAAACAAGCAACGCAACAAGTGAATACAATACCCCTTTAACAGTATTTGTCGGTGTATTGTTTTTTTTCTTTGCCATATCATTCCACCTTATATTTTTTCAGAAAGAAACGAGAATTCTAAAAAGAATTCTCGCCTGTTGTTTATTCGAAGTGTTTGCCGTAGATATCATCTACAGTATTTTCTGGATCGATAACAATGTAAAGATTTTTAGTTTTTTCACTGATTTTTGTTGATTGGTATGCATTATCCAATCCATCAGTTGATTTATCTTTGTATGGGAAATAAATAACATCAGGATGACCTGTTTCGTATAATAATTCCATACGTTCGATATCTTCATATTTTAAGGCACGTGCAAACATTCCTGATTCCAAACCACCTAAGTTGATATCGTGTGTTGATACATGGTCGCCTTCTTGGAAGATTTCAATTTTAAATGCTTCACATGGGTGAATTTCTACAAAGTCACTGCCTTTAATACGACCAAAGCTTGTTGAAACTTGCTTGATCCATAAATCACCAATGTAACGACGATCGATTGTCCAAGTTTCTCCATTTCGGAAAAGTAATTTTAACGCTTTCATTTGTCTAGCCATATTGAACTCTCCTTACCTTATTGGTTAATAAATTCCACATACTTAGTGTAGCATAACAATTGTCTCTAGTAAATATAATACACAATGAGAAGAACTAGTTTTTCTCATTGTGCATCAAATTCTTAACATTCGTTTTTTTCAATTGCAGCTGCTGCATAGTTAAGCAACTCTTTTTTCTCATTAGGAATTACTTGTTCTACCACAGCTTGCTCACAAAGCGTCAAGATTTCTTTCATCCATTTTCCAGGTTTTTTATCAAAATAAGCCAATAAATCATGCCCACTAATTGCTAAATCTTGCAGAGAGTGAATAACTAATTGCCGATACGCTTCTTTTACAGCAGTTATATCATTTTCTAAACCAAAATACGGCAGTAATTCTTCTGTTAAAATAGCTTGTTCTTCACCTAATACATAAAGTAATGGTTTCGTAAAAGCTTGTGTTTTTCTAAATTGCAAGCCCATAAATACGGCTTGTGTCGTACGAATACTATCATTCGAACACTTCCATGCTTTCATAAACGGTCGAATTTCTTTATTTGATAAGCCTAGTTGGTCAATTAACAACACCCACGCATGAACTTCTTTGTTAATTTGCTGATCGGTTAATTCCGCAAAACGTAATAAGGATTCACCATACGCCCGCAGTTTAGGGCAATAACTATAACATTCTGTTTCAACAAACATCTGCAAGCCTTGTCTGCGATATTTCCCAAGCAATAATTTGATAAATTCAATATTGATACGTTCAACTGAAATTTTTTCTAATAACGCATGGTTATCATAAATCGATGCAAACGTTTCTTGCTCTAATTGAAACCCTAACTGACTAACAAATCGCAAACCACGCATCATTCGCAAAGCATCTTCATGAAAACGTTCATGAGGATTTCCAACCGCACGCAACACTTTATTTTCAAGATCAGCTAAGCCATCAAATAAATCAATAATTTCACCATCTTCTTTTAAAGCAAACGCATTGATCGTAAAATCTCTCCGTTTCAAATCTTCTTCCAAAGACCGAACGAATTCAACATGATCGGGACGGCGGAAATCTTGATAGGTAGATTCTGTACGAAACGTCGTAATTTCATATTGTTCTTCCTCATCTAAAACCAAAACCGTTCCATGTTCAATTCCTACATCAATGGTCCGAGGAAATATCTCTTTAATTTCAGCTGGGAAAGCACTTGTCGCAATATCAACATCATGAATGGCGTGGCCTAATAAGACATCACGCACACTCCCCCCTACAAAGTAAGCTTCAAATCCTGCATCTTCAATTTTCTTCAAAATAGGTAATGCTGTTTGATATTCTTGAGGAATTACTTCTAATTTCATCAGATCACCTCATTTATCTTCCGCAGTTTGTTTCCCATCTTTTCGTTCAAAACGGTAGCTATCTCTGCGATTAAATTTTTCCATATTTTCTTCAAAAACTTCTGTCAAATCAATGTCTAAAGAATTCGCCATAATCATTGTCACAAATAAAACATCACCTAGCTCTTCTGCGACTGTTTTGGCAGCTTCTGTTGTTTTTTTAGATTTCTCACCATAATGATGATTAACTTCTCGAGCTAATTCCCCAACTTCTTCTGTTAAACGCGCCATTTGTGCTAACGGGCTAAAATAACCTGATTTAAATTGTTGAATATACGCATCAACTTCCTCTTGCATTGATACTAAAGAACGTTGCTTATCCACATTCATCCACTCCTCTAAATTTCTCCTTTTCTATCTTAACAAATTGAGAAAAGAATTCATAGAAAAGAACTATTGTCTATTGAATATTTACATGCTACATTAAGAACGATTCTTTTATAAGGAGGAACAGTATGCAAACAATTTTTTCATTTCGAACTATTCGAGATATTTTAGTTATTCTTCTAGGCACAGCTATTTATGGATTTGGTATTGTTTTTTTCAATATCCCTAACGATTTAGCAGAAGGTGGCATCACCGGAATTACATTAATCTTGCGCGCCTTATTTTCAATTGATCCTGCAATTAGCACATTAGTTTTAAATATCCCTTTAATAATTATTGGTGGACGAATTTTAGGTAAACGTGCTTTGTATTACACAATTTTGGGAACTGTGGGATTATCTTTTTGGTTAAGCTTTTGGCAAAAAATCCCATTAGTCATCGATTTACAACACGACTTGCTCATTGTAGCTTTACTAGCTGGTGTTATTACAGGAATTGGTAGTGGCATGATTTATAAAGTTGGGGGAACAACAGGTGGTAGTGATGTTATCGCACGTATTGTAGAGAAAAATTTTGGAATTTCTGTTGGAAAGTCATTACTAATTTTTGACGTAATTGTTTTGATTCTTTCATTATCTTATATCAATTTAAATCGTATGATGTACACCTTAATTTTCGCTTATGTCTTTACTAAAATCATTGATTCCATTTTGGATGGCGGTTACTCAGCTAAAGGTATTTTAATCATGTCTGACAAAAATCCAGAGATTGCGCCTTTATTAATGCAGCAACTCGAACGCGGTTTAACTTATTTCAATGGTGAAGGTGGTTATTCAAACCAAACAAAAAATATCATTTATATCGTTGTCAGTCCACGTGAAATTTCTGAAGTAAAACGGATTGTCCACGAAACAGATGAAAAAGCCTTTGTTTCAGTTATCAATGTCCATGAAGTAGAAGGCGAAGGATTTAGTTATTTGAAGCCTAAAAACAAAATATTTTCGGCAAATAAAAAAGCCTAAAATTTAACCAGCCCACTTAGAATTAAATGGACTGGTTATTTTACTGGAGATTCAAGAAGAATTAAAGATTTTTTCATACAATCAATTTCGATTGTACAACCAATAGGCAAGCTCATGATTGGTGCAGTGTGCCCAAAGTTTAAATTATAGACAATTGGTAATTCTTCTAAGCGACATTCTTCAGAAATAATTTGAATTAAGCTTGATTTATACTCTTCATAAAATTGTTCATTCACTGGTTTTCCCATAAGAATACCGGCAATTTGATGAAAAATTCCTTGCGCAGCTAACCCCCTTAGAATAATAGCAAAAAGACTGGGAGAAAGACTTAGCTCCGAGGTTTCGATAAAAAGAACTTTTCCTTTCCATTCTTCTAATCGTGGCCAAATTTTAGTTCCTATCATCATCGGAAATGTTTCCAAACATCCTCCTAATAGTTTCCCATGTACTACTCCTTCACCTTGCAAAAATTCATGAAAATATTGCTCTTTTTGCATAGTGCGCCGAATTTCAGCATTTTTAGGATTTGTCCAATCCAAAAATTCACTTGTCCATTGCGGGCTGGCGATTAATGGAATAGATGACTTCTCTCCTGCTACTAATTCTAAAAAATGAGTAAGGGTATACTCATGTATATTTTTATTTTCAGCAAATTCAACCAGAGCAGTTGGTCCATAAATCGATGCAACATTCGCATGATAAAACATAAAATGATTAATGGTAGTATCTGAATAACCGACAAACAGTTTGGGATAATTTGCTATAATCTCAAAATCAATATAAGGCAAGAGTCGAATAGTATCTGATCCACCAATCATACAGATAATGGCATCAATTTCTGGATTTTGTAAAGCATCCATCAAATCTTGTGCTCTCTTTTCAGGATGTTGATGAATATACTCACTACTTTGTATCGCATTAGGTGTTAATACAACTCGATACCCTAATGCTTCTAGCCGTTTTTTCGCAATTTCCCAGCGATACTGAAATATTTCTTCTCCTGCCATTCCTGAAGAAAGTGTGATAAAAGCAATAGTATCACCCTTAGATAATGGTTTTGGTTTAATCATTGTCTCACCTCTTAATTGTTATTGTTTAAGAATATTTAATACTGATTCTTTATTTTATAATAGTATAAAGCATCTTTTTATTCTTTGTTATTTTAGTTTATGTAGTCAGAAAAAATGCAAATTACTCCTAACTTCATATATTTTGACTTCTTTTCTTTCAATCCATGCAGTTATGAAGACTGCAACACACTAACCGCACAACACAACAAAGCCTTCCTTGCCATTTCAATCCATGCAGTCATGAAGACTGCAACCTAAAAATTCTCGACTAACCTTTTTTGATGTAAATTTCAATCCATGCAGTCATGAAGACTGCAACCAAGCAGCACTTCGTTATTCAAAATCGTATCAGCATTTCAATCCATGCAGTCATGAAGACTGCAACAACAAGCCAATATAGTGATGTATCAACAATGTAATTTCAATCCATGCAGTCATGAAGACTGCAACAAATGACAAAATCGTATGCTATAAAATGCCGGAGATTTCAATCCATGCAGTCATGAAGACTGCAACCACCCTATGGCGAATAGGTTCCCCTCATGATTGAGGGGATTTCAATCCATGCAGTCATGAAGACTGCAACATCATTTCACCCTAGCGCGTTTACCTATTGGAATATTTCAATCCATGCAGTCATGAAGACTGCAACGTACGCTATTAAATGTCCGTACGCTATGGAGCCAATTTCAATCCATGCAGTCATGAAGACTGCAACGCAGACGACCTTATCGAGGAGTTACAAGATTTCATCATTTCAATCCATGCAGTCATGAAGACTGCAACTCCTTTGACTGCAAATTATGATTTTACAAATCAAGATTTCAATCCATGCAGTCATGAAGACTGCAACCACAGTCTGTGTGGTTATTTGTGTTGCTCATTTAATTTCAATCCATGCAGTCATGAAGACTGCAACTCGATTTCATGTTTCGTTCAAAACTACTAAATAGATTTCAATCCATGCAGTCATGAAGACTGCAACGTAATTATGGGTGGTTGGCTATGTACCGCAGACCTATTTCAATCCATGCAGTCATGAAGACTGCAACTCATTGCGAAAAAATCTGTTGGAAATGACTAAAATTTCAATCCATGCAGTCATGAAGACTGCAACTTTAAGTAATTTTAAACCCAGAGTAAATAGCATAATTTCAATCCATGCAGTCATGAAGACTGCAACTCGGTGTCGATGGTTTGCTCGGCTAGTAAGAGGTATTTCAATCCATGCAGTCATGAAGACTGCAACGAAAAGATACAGGAATCTGTATGTAATGGAATTAATTTCAATCCATGCAGTCATGAAGACTGCAACACAAGCTAATGGTAAGCCCTTTGCCACAGTGGGCGATTTCAATCCATGCAGTCATGAAGACTGCAACCGCGATGACCCCTTGACAACGCGGTAAAACTATGAATATTTCAATCCATGCAGTCATGAAGACTGCAACATTACATTGGTCAACGTGTCAATAAACGGGTGTCAATTTCAATCCATGCAGTCATGAAGACTGCAACAGTTTATCTAAGCCTGATGCTTACTGCTAAAAAAATTTCAATCCATGCAGTCATGAAGACTGCAACTGGAGCAACACAAGATAACATGGGCATACATTTAATTTCAATCCATGCAGTCATGAAGACTGCAACGTAGTAATGAAGAGGATATTTCACCGATTACAAATATTTCAATCCATGCAGTCATGAAGACTGCAACTACCTGCGTCTCTCAAGTAGACGTTACTATCTTTATTTCAATCCATGCAGTCATGAAGACTGCAACGGCGATTAAGAGAAAAAACAAGCCAAAATCGACTTGTTTTCGATGAAAATCGCCCGATTATATGTATTTTCTTGTAAAATTTAATACAATCGCATTTATTTTCTCATCGTTTTCTCATTTTGGTGTTTTTTTTAGGTGCGAATACTCTAGAGAATTTATGGGAGCATGCGATTCGCACTAAAAAATCAATGGTGCTTCAATATCTAACGATTCTTTTGCACCGATGTGTTCAACCTTTGTTTTATAATTATTTCCAAGTCGATAAAACCTCAAACTATCATTACTTTCGTCAATTAACTTTTTCAATTCGTTTTTCATCATTTCAAATTGTGCAGCATCAACTACGCACTCGAATACTGAATTTTGCACACGCTGACCGTAGTTTTGGCATACTTTAGATACTTTTCTTAAACGTTTTTGACCACCAGTACTGGAGGTACTTACATCATACGTTACTAATACAAGCAAGACTTTTCACCTACTTCCAAAAGAATGGGGGGTAACCATTTATATCCCCGCGTAAATACCTGGCTAGTAATAATGCTTGAGAAAATGGTACTAAGCCCCAACTTATTTTTTCTCCAAGGTATGGATGAGTAATTTTTTCTTGCTTTTTCTGTTGCCAAGCTTGTAAAAATTTCTTTTTTCCATCATCAGTCATAGTTATAGCTTGATTCTCTTTCTCAAAAAAATCGTCTTTGGTCATTACCTTTTTATTAATCAGTGACAAAACAAAGCGATCCGCATAAACGCCACGTAAATCTTCCATTACATCAAGCGCTAGGGAAACTCGTCCTGGTCGATCCCGATGTAAGAAACCTACATATGCGTCTAAACCAACTGTTTCCAACGCTGCTGCAACATCATTCGCCAAAAGAGTATACGTAAAAGATAGCATTGCATTTACATTGTCTGTCGGAGGTCTGCGAGTACGTCCATAAAAATAAAAATCCTCTTTTTGTTGTAGAATAAGCTCATTGAATACACTATTGTACATCAATGCAGCTTGCCCTTCCAAACCTCTTAATTCGTCTAAATCTTCACATAGACGGATACCAGACAACGTATCTGCTAAGCTTTGAGTGACTATTTTAAAGCGTTCCGTGTCAATTCTTAACGCATGATCTCTAGTCATTCTTTCTAGAATCCATCGTTGATTGTAAACTTTTCCTAAAATAAAATTTCGAGCAATTTGTGCAGAACGATTTTCATCATCAGAAACTCGATACTGCTCTTTACGTAGAATAACGTTTCCTTGACTACTTCCGATAACTCTTGCTCTAAAACGACCATTTCTATCTAAAAAAACAATCGAAATGTTACGTTCCGCACAATATCCCATCAAGGCTGGACTTGCTCCTGTATAGCCAAAAGTTACTACAGACTCAACATTGTGGGAAGGAACTCTTCCCACAATTGAACCATCATTTTTCAATACAATATTGTCCCCGTCCAGCGACAAATAATGATCGGGTTGTGTTACAAATAAAGTGTTTAAAAGCCTTCTCATTCGCTTAACCTCTTTTCAATGTATCGATCCACCGATTCTTTCGTCATTAACCGTGGTAAACAAATATTCTGTAAAGAACAACTTTTGCACCATTTCCCTGTTTTCACTCGTGGCGTATGTTTTTTTCGATACAAATCTTGCATTTTTATCAATGCTGTTCTAACTTCATTTTTCAACTCATCTGTAATCAAAACTGTTTCTCGATGTTTTACTTCATTATAAAACAAATATCCTTTATCAATCGTACAAACAAGCATTTCTTCTAAACACATCGATTGTGCAACTAATTGTAATATATCTGAATGATTCATTTTCGGTTTTCCACGCTTGTACTCGACAGGATAAATCTTATATTTACCGCCTAATTTCGGAATTTCTACTCCATCTTTATCTTTTATGAACTCTACTACATCACAAATACCTGTGATTGCCAATTCATGGGATTGAACATGCATTGATCGTGAAACAATTTTATTGCCACGTTTTTCTTTCATAAAAGGTTGATCTGCATTTCGATGAAGATGTTGTCCTTGTACCGTCCGTAGATTTTCTTCCCATTGCTGTTCAATATGAATCAATGCCCATTGACGTGGGCAAAATTCATAATGCTGGATCCCCGAAAGCATTAGATATTCATCTGTTTTATAGTCCATAATTATAGACCTTCTAGAATTTCAACATGTAACCCTTTTTCTTTATATTCATCCAGTTTATCTTGATTTAGAGTAACTTGATAATCTGAATATTGAACTCCGTGAAAAGCATCAGGTTCTTTCCATTGTAATAAATCATGAATTTTTGCACTAGATACATTTCCTAATTTATTTGAATGTGTAAACCAAAAGACCTCTTTTACTGCCATTGATCCTTCTGGACGAGCAGATGATGCGTCGTTTTCGAATAATGTCACTAAAGATTCTTTAACAACTTCCAAATCTTTTTCATCAAATCCTGTCTTTTCTGAAAAATAAGCATTTGCAGAACCATACACAACATATACACCATATTCGACAAAGTGTTTACTTCCCATAGTATCTGATGAACGTCCAGATTTTCCTGTTGCTTCCATGCTATTTGAACTACGTGTAATTTGCAGCGTTGTGGTTTCAATTGGAGCCAATGATTTTGCCATGCTAATGGAAACTGGGCCACGAATACCAATTGATTTCTTGTAATATGTGATTACTTGGCCAAATGTTCGAACATCTAGCCATTTTTCATTTGCTTCTTTTTCAATTTTTTCGTCAGAATCTTTAGATGTAAATACATCTTCAAATCTTTTCTGTAAAGAAGTAAATTTGTCATCACTACGGTCACGTGATTTCACAAAAATCTCATAACCTTGATCTTGCATACGATTACGAATTTTTCGTTTAATAGCTACATCACTAATCAATCCAAATCCATTTGAATCAGTTCTGGGCATATTTCCTGCTAATGGATCACCATTAGGATTTGCATTTCTCACTTCAATTGTTGCAATAAAATCTACTTTATTCGTTATCATTTTTTACTTCCTCGCTTTCACTATTTTCTTTTTTTGTAAAAATAAATTGCATTTCTGCATAATATCCAAAAATAAATTGATAATCCAAGGGCTTATTAACTTCATTTTGATCAGCTAGATAAACCGACAACAAATTAATGATTTCTGTCTTCTCTTTATTTAATTTTACTAAAAGTCCTGGTTTAGAATTTAATAACGTTTTTTCATAGTTTTTTGTCTTATCAATTAATGTCTTCATTGTTGTTGCAGGATGATTTGTATAGGATGTCCAAAATTTTTGCGCATTTGTTACACGTTTATTTTCATCAGTGTTATATGTCATTGCCTCTATCTGATCTAATATCGCTAATAAGCGCCCAAATAAATATGAACGATTTTTGTTTTCTCTGTCTAACATGTATGATATCTCCCCTCTATATTGACTAAAAAGTGCTAATGTTGTAAATTGAATTTGATTCCAAGTCATAGAATAATTTAGTCTTTTGCGAATATTCATGTTAAGCGCCGTTAAAATATTAGCAGGAACAGATTGTCCATCTAATAAACGAATAACTAGATTTTGGAATTGATCTTTTTTAAAGTTATCATTATCCAATTCTAATTTCCCATTTCGCTCTATTCCATATGCCGTTAATAACATTTGAAATAATGAAGGTGTTGTTAACTTCATTTCTTGTTTATCTTTATGATATTGTTCCCAAGAATAATTTTTTTGCCATTTATCTAAATTATTTTTTAATTGTGATACTTCTAATTCACGAAAATATTTTAAAGATATTCTTCCATTACTCGCCTTGTCAATAATTGCTACATAATAACTAGAATCATCACGAAACAATTGTTTGCCTTTTATAAATGAATCTCCCACTTTTTTATTGGTTTTAGAAACAAGTGGAGTATTAAATTCTTCTACCTCATCTCCAAAATCTATATACATAGGCAATGTAATATCAATTTGGCTCTCATTAGCTATATCATCACTAAACCAGTTAATCAGATATTGTTGTCCACCTAACCATCGTCGACTATTTTTATTTTCTAATAAATATTTCAACATCAAATGGATTTTTTCTGATGTCCTGTAGCCAATTTGAATAATATCTGAACCATGTTGAAATCTACCTTTATAAGTCTCAATATTATTACTTACAGATATGAGTTTTGCATTCCCCATCAAACCTCGATGCTTAGAAGTCATTTGCTGTACTTCTTTACTAATATTACACATCCCTTGTTGTATATCTTGTGATTCAACATACTGAATATAATCGTTATGCAATGCAACATACTCTGTAACACTTACAGTCTTATAGCCAATGAAATCTGCTACTGCAAAAGTAAGAAAAATTTTAGACAAATCAATTTTTTTATTTTTATCATTATCTTTCTCAGTGTATTGCACTTCAAGACCTTTTCTTGTGTGTTTATTAACTCCATCGATAGTATTTAAAACGTCATCTATGAAATTCTCTTTGTTAGTAAAGTTTTTTATTATTTTTAGATAGTCTTTAATTTCTTTATTCTCTATTGAGCTATACCATTTACTAAATTCATTCCTATATAATTCGTTCATTTCCTTATTTTCATATAACATATAACTTATTTTATCAACTAAAGGATGACTAGGAGGATATTTTCCTGATCGCGCAACTGAATCATTTGTCACCGGAAAAATAATTATTTCATCTTCTGAAAGATACTCCGAACGTAGTAATTGTCCGTCTTTTGTTAAAGTTACTTGGATAATATCATTTCCTCTGGATTTCATACTTGTATGATACAACGGTAAAAGAATTGTATTATCGTCGTTGTGATTATCTACTAAACCATTGGCTATACTATTATCATAGGCATTATACAATGCAGTTAAAAAATCCATGAGTCTCACCTCTTTTCCATTTGCTTGTATTCGTTGAATTCATCATCTACAGACTTTAATTTTTCGGATAGTTTGAACTTGTAATTTGAGAGCTCATTTACAATCTCGCATTTTTCACGAGAGTCAAATTTGATAATTCCATCTTTCATAAACGTTTCTTTAAAGTAACTTTTCAATGGTTCATTAGGCTTGGTCGGATATTCAAATTCTTGAAACATAATACCTAAAGACAGTACTTGTCCTTCATAATCACTCTTCGCTTGTACATACTCTTCTTTAGTAATATATTCAGCAGTAGCTACACATTCTCTAGTACCGATGAATATATCTCTACGCCCACCTCGTTTGATTGATTTTTCCATAATCGCTTCATGTTTTTTAGCATTTCGGTCATAAATCAAATCAGGTCGATTTTCATTCCACTCCATATGAAAACAAATAAGGTACTCTACATTGATCAGATAAGATACATAATTCAAATCTGCTTTCATGCTCCCTAGCAAAGCTCTTGTACCGATAACTTCTGTTTGTATCTGATTCATGACTTTCACTTCTTTTACAACATTTTTGAAAGTCGGCTTAAAGTATATGGCATCGATAATTCCTGTTAAACATTGTCTAGTTGGCGTTGAATAAGAATATTTCTCTCCGCCACCTTTAGACGCTGGATTACTGATTAACCCGTAGTCACCTTTCACCTTAACAAAAAATTCTCTTTGTTTCGTCAATTTTCTCTTCCTTTCTATTTTTTATTTTAAAATATGAAACCTTCTACAGATTCATTTGCTCCCATATCTGAACTATATAAAGATTCTTGCAATATTTGGATACGACCATCCAGCCTTTTATCTACACTCTTATTAAGTTCATCATGTTTTTGCATATTAATTGTATAGGGTTGGAGCTCTTTCGAAATTTTTTGAATTTTTTGGAAATCATCTATTTGATAATTACATTCAAATCTTTCAACTGTAGTGATTAATTCTTCAATTTTTTCACGATTGCCACCATAATAAACAATTACACCATTTGTATTGCTTTGAATTAAGTCCATTTTTATCCCAGCAGTTTTAAATGATTGTCTTAGATAGAATCGAGGATCAACCGCTTGCTCTCTATTTAAAGATAATAATTCATAAACTGTAGGTTCATCTTTTTTAGTAGGGTAATCAAATTCAGAAGTCTTACTATTGGTAAAGTATCGTTCGAAAAATTCATCATTTAATACCATAATATCTATTGGTGAATCTAAATGTTGAACAATTTGTTCTGTAATTTGCTTTTTCTTTTTTATTGGTTTTAATTTTGTTAAATTTTCTTGTTGTGGATGAACATTTACTAGTTGTACAATACCTGTGTCAAGATTTCCTTCACGATTACAACGTCCACTAGCTTGTACAATCGAGTCAATCCCTGCATAAGAACGAATAACACGATTAAAGTCTAAATCCACTCCTGCTTCAATCAATTGGGTACTCACACATATCACAGGTTCATGAGGAAGTTTCCTTCTGATAGTCTCAATAATATCTAACCGATGTTGGGCACACATATTCGTAGATAGATGGTAACATTGTCGTGAGTCAGTCTCTTTTATCAACGTATATAATTGTTTAACCGAGGCTTTTGTATTTAAAATAATTAAAATTGACTCTTTTTCATATTGAGAAATTGCTTCTGCAATATCTTCAAGTGAATTTGTTGAATTCTCTTCGTTGAATTTATAAACTTTAGTACGCTTAAAAATTTCACGTTCTTCTTCGTTCAGCTGAACAATATCGGCATCTTCATTATTCATGCCTCCATATTGAATTTTATGAGGAAGATTATCTGAATTATAGACAGGTTGTGTCGCAGTACACAAAACAACATTGACTTTCATCACTTTACTTAAAAAATCGAGCGTTAAATTGAATAGAGTTGTCACTTCTATAGGTAAAGCTTGCACTTCATCCAGTATGATTGTACTGTTAATCAAATTTGTAAACCGTCGAATGTTACTTGATTTTGTTTTGAAAAATGTTTGAAATATTTGAACCATTGTGCTCAATATAACTGGGCTATCCCATGTATCGACTAAATATTCTTTCAGAGCTTGATCTCTTTCGTCGTGTATCTCATTTTCATCATCAGATTCAACAATATTTGAATGATGCTCTAAAACACCTTCTGCATTTATTTCTCCTTCGACTTCATGCCCCACAGTATATTTAATCGTAGAAGCATTCTGTTCTAATACTGATAAATATGCCGTAATGTAAATAAAACGTTTCTTTTTTTGATGTACCATTTGATGAAAACCATAACGCATACTTAAATTTGTTTTTCCTGCACCAGTCGGCAAATCTAAACGATAAATCCCTGGTGAATCATTTATTCCACGTTCTTTAGCAATTTCCGCTATTTTAGTACGAACAACATTCATCGGTTTCGTGGGATTAATAAATCCCGCATAGCGTTTCTCAATACTAGCTAAATAGCCATCAGCTAATTCTTCACATTTTTGCGAAGAAAAAGGAGTAACAATTTTCTCATATGCATTAATAGTATCTAAAATGTCAGCATTTTTTAATAATGATAAATATAGTCGCATAATTAATGTTTGATAATATGCTCTTTCAGAATTATCTTTATAAGCTAATTTTTTCCATAACTCAACATATTCATAAAACGCTTTCAAAATCAATTGTTCAAAAGAAATCTCACATAGTTCTTTCATCTTTTCTTCTAAATTTTTGGCAAAATTTATAATATCTTTTTCGTATTTATATTTTCCATCTGAATTATAAGCTAGTCTTTCATATAATTTGCTGTACCCAAATTTTTTAGGATCGAATTCATCATCATCTATTTTTTCAGACAGTGGTATATCATATACTCCATGGTGGGCAGAAATTACATATGCAATCGTTTCACAAAAAGCACTACAATATTTTCTATCGTCAATTTTAATCTGTTTTTTAAGTAAATTACCTATATTTAAATATAAATAAAGTGCACCAGCTGAAGTATGATTCACTTTCATAGTTGGTTTTCGCAAAATTTTCTCTTGAAAAAGAGCATCCGCTTTACCTAGATCATGGTATAATCCTATTAAAAACAAGACATTTTTTTGTTCAATTTCAGCTGCCATTGAAGATGCATCTTTTGCTACATTAAAAAGATGCTCTTCTAGCAATTGGGATTTTTTTGATTCTTGTTCATAATGTGCATACATTTAGCAACCTTCTTTCCTATGGTTAATCAATACATTATTTAATCTTTTTAATAACTAAGCATTTTATATTGTGCAATTCCGTTTAACAAATTATATCCTCAAGTATAACATATATTATATGAGTTATATTCGAAATATTTACTCAATATTTCGAATATTCAAAACAGATTTCCTTAATGATATATTCTCAACATATTTAGTTAAAATTTTATATACTTGGTCATTATCTTTTGGTTTATTGAGAGGACTTAAAGTGATTTCCATATTTTCTAACTGAGAAGCATCGAATGGAATATCTAAAAATCTTTTATTAAAATTTTTAATCTGGAAATAATTTGATAATATAGTTAACTTAAATCTACATTCGGATTGTTCCTCCCAAGCAGCACTCTTAATGCGTCCCCATTGCTCTATTCTAGAAATTTCTAGATTTCCCTCTATTCTTTCTTTAAGAAAAAAACTATCCTGCGTATATGTAATACAAAAAAACTCTGGTATCGTAGGCTCCCATTCCCATTTATTTTCGAAAGATAATTTTTTGAGATAATCAAGTGTACACTTATTTTGAGGTATTTTATTGAATAAATATTTTGAAATTCCAATTCTTACTCCAGGTTTATTTCCTGTATAATGCTCCCACATTCCTAACTGTTCTTTAGCTGAATTCGTCCAACATGATACGAAACATTTTCCATATGTATCTTTCCCGTTAATTAAAGAAGTTTCATTTCTATCTTCTAGAAAATTTAACTCTGTAAAACGAAGTGATTTAGTCTTCAAAATTTGTTCAAGGTTTTCAATGCTACAATAGTGATAGATTTTTTCAGACATTGTCATCCTCTCCTTTATATTCTATGTTAATTTGTTATATAAAAAAATAGCAACTTTTTGTCAATTTTTTATTTCATAAACAAACAAAAAAATCATTTATCAGAAAATTTCACTTCTGATAAATGACTTTTTATTACCAATATTCTATGTAAGGGCACTTTAACATAAAAGAAAGAAGTGCCTTTTTTAAAAAATAAAAAATTAACATATTTTCAATCCGCACACTACAACCGTAGCGTGACATAACATCTCTGTTATTTTAAACAAAAACCCCCGATTGCTCGAGGGCTTAAAAAGCTGTCTTATTTAACAGCGTCTTTCAATGCTTTACCTGGTTTGAATGCAGGTACTTTGCTTGCAGGGATTTTGATTTCTTCACCAGTTTGTGGGTTACGACCTTTACGTTCTGCGCGAGAGCGTACTTCGAAGTTACCAAAACCGATCAATTGAACTTTTTCACCGTTAGCTAAAGCTTCTTGAATAGTTGAAAATACAGCGTCAACTGCCGCAGTTGCGTCTTTTTTAGTTAAATCAGTAGCTTCTGCAACTTTTTCGATTAATTCTGCTTTGTTTGCCATGGATGGTTTCACCTCCTGAAAAATTTTATGATGCTTTCCATCAATCACAAAACTTGAGTGGTCCAAGCCTTGCGACAAATATTGATTTTCATCATCAATATTCTGCTATAACGTTATCATAAGAACCTTATAATATCAAGGGATTTAACGTTTTCCAATCGTTTTTTTAATTTTCTTCTCTAATAAACAACTATTTTTGTCAAATAACGCAAACTATGGTAAAATTTGTTATTTTCTTCTTCGCGGAATAATTCGAATTGGGGTACCTTCAAATGTGAAAGCCTTACGAATTTGGTTTTCCAAGAAACGTTCATATGAAAAGTGCATCAATTCTTCTTCATTTACAAAAATAACAAATGTTGGCGGTTTAACAGCAACTTGGGTACCATAGAAGATTTTCAATCGTTTCCCTTTATCAGTTGGTGTTGGATTGATTGCGACAGCATCCATAATTACGTCATTTAACAACGCAGATGGAATACGTAAGTTTTGATTCATACTTACTTCTTCAATCAAGTCTGGCACCTTATTCAAACGTTGTTTTGTTTTTGCTGAAACGAAAATAATTGGTGCGTAATCTAAATATTGGAATTCTTTACGGATTTCTTCTTCAAAATCGCGCATTGTGTTTGTTTCTTTTTCTACTAGATCCCATTTATTAACAACAATTAGCATACCACGGCCTGCTTCATGCGCGTAACCAGCAATACGTTTGTCTTGCTCACGAATTCCTTCTTCTGCGTTCAAGACCATTAAGACGACATCTGAGCGTTCGATGGCACGCATCGCACGCATCACACTATACTTCTCTGTACTTTCATACACTTTTCCACGTTTACGCATTCCTGCTGTATCAATCATGGTAAATTCTTGTCCACTATCGCTGACAAAATGTGTATCAATTGCGTCACGAGTTGTTCCTTCAATCTCTGAAACAATCACACGATCTTCACCTAAAATTGCATTAATTAATGACGATTTCCCAACGTTTGGACGACCAATTAAACTAAATTTGATAACAGAATCGTCTTCCTCTTCTTGTTCAGTACTAAAATGTTTGACTGCTTCATCTAATACGTCCCCAATTCCTAAACCATGACTTCCAGAAATTGGATAAGGTTCACCCAATCCCAAACCATAAAATTCATAGATTTCAGAACGCATTTCCGGATTATCTACCTTGTTAATTGCTAAAATTACTGGTTTATTGCTCTTATACAGAATACGTGCAACTAATTCATCGGCATCAGTAATTCCTTCTTTTGCGCTTGAAACAAAAATAATGACATCTGCTTCTTCAATTGCAATTTCTGCTTGATGTTTGATTTGATCCATAAATGGTTCATCGCCCAAATCAATTCCACCTGTATCAATAATACTAAACTCTCTACCTAACCATTCCCCTGTTGCATAAATACGATCACGTGTTACTCCTGGAGTATCTTCTACAATCGAAATTCGTTCACCAGCAATACGGTTAA
This sequence comes from Enterococcus sp. DIV2402, assembly GCF_017426705.2. Classification (NCBI taxonomy): domain Bacteria; kingdom Bacillati; phylum Bacillota; class Bacilli; order Lactobacillales; family Enterococcaceae; genus Enterococcus; species Candidatus Enterococcus lowellii. The sequence goes on from NZ_CP147251.1 coordinate 2,528,354, forward strand.
AAATTGTAGATTTTCCGACATTCGGACGACCTACAATCGCTATCGTTGGATTTGCCATTTTTTTACCTCCATCTTAAAACGCATAACGAATTCGTTTTTTCAAAAATACCTAGTTCTGTATATTAAGTGATTCTTATCCATTGTTATTCGTCATGCGGACATCTTTTAACCTTATTAGTTTAACCAATGAAATAAGAACTTGCAAGTATTGTGAAAAGATTTAAAGTAAATACTTAATGAAAACGGCAATAAAAAAAAGGTTGCACAAGGCAACCTCGTTTTTTATTCTTGTTCTTGGTCTTTCAAAGCATCGCCTAAAAGATCACCCATTGTGAAACCAGTTGACTCTTCAGGCAACTCATAGCTGTCTTCTTCTTCAACTACTGCTTCAGTTTCTGGTTTTTCTTCTAATGCTTTAATACTTAATGCAATACGATGTTCTTCTGGGTTTACTTCCAATACTTTCACTTGTACTTGCTCGCCTTCACTTAATACTTCATGAGGTGTAGCAATATGTTTGTGTGAAATTTGAGAAATGTGAACTAACCCTTCAACACCAGGGAAAACTTCTACGAATGCACCAAAGCTTGTTAGACGTTTTACAGTACCGTCTAAAACAGTATCTTTAGCAGCTTTTTCTTCAATATTTGCCCAAGGTCCAGGTAATGTATCTTTAATAGATAAAGATACGCGTTCTTTTGTTGGATCAACAGATAAAACTGCAACCTCAACTTTGTCACCTACATTTAAAACATCGCTTGGTTTAGCAACGTGTGCATGTGAAATTTCTGATACATGGACTAAGCCATCAATACCACCTAAGTCGACAAATGCACCAAAGTCTGTCAAACGCGCAACAGTACCTTCTAATTTATCGCCTTCTTTGATTGATTCAAGTAATTCTGCTTTTTTCGCTGTTTTTTCAGCTTCAACAACCGCTTTATGTGAAAGAATTAAACGGTTTTCTGAAGGTTCAATTTCAATAATTTTGAATGTTAATGTTTGACCTTTATAGCTTTCAAAATCATCTACAAAGTGATCTTCTACCATTGATGCTGGTACAAATCCTCGTACACCAACATCTACTACTAAACCGCCTTTAACAACGTTCGTAACTGGTGCTTCGATAATTTTTCCTTCTTGGAAATCTTTTTCAATATCTTCCCAAACTTTTTTCGCATCTAAGCGACGTTTAGAAAGTAAATAGCTTCCATTTTCTTTATCTTTGCCAATCGTAGTAATTACAACTAAGTCAAGGATGTCCCCAACTTTAATTACATCATTGATATCTTCCACAGGTAATGTTGATAGTTCTTTCGCAGGTACGACACCTTCCACGCCAGCGCCCTCGATACCAACGACTGCTTGCTTATCTTCAATAACCAATACTTCACCTTTAACGATGTCGCCAACTTTTACTTCTTGAACGCTGTTTAAAGCATCTTCCATTGTTTCGTTAGCATTTTCTACTTGGTTGTTTTCTAATTCTGTCATAACATATGTCCTCCTAACCAACAATTGTTTTATAATTGCACTACACTATCTAGTTTATGCTATTCTCGAAAAAAAATAAAGCGATTTCTATTTTTTTTATAAAAAAGCCTTGAATTTATTGGTTTTCGCTACTTTTTCTTTAATTATCTAAACACTATGTGAAAAACGAACAAACTATCGCTCAAAAAAAGCAAAACAAACATTGCTGGATGTTTGTTTTGCTTTTAATCTAGAATTTACTATAAGTAAAGACAACTTTATCGCCTTCATGAAGTTCAGTTTCGTTAGCACCTGTCATAATCATTTCATCATTAATCGTGTACGTCCAAAAATAGCTTTCTTTGGTATCTTGTTCAATTCCTTCAATAGATGTAATCATCCCATTGTCTTCTTTTATTTCGAAGTTTTCTTTGACTGCATCCATTAAATTGCTACCTTCTGCGACAGTTATTTCTTTTTCATCAATCACTTCGTCTTCTTTAATCAATGAAATAGTTAAGCTGATTTCATTTTCTTTACTTTGACTTGTTGATGTTGTTGTATCATTTGTTTCTGGTGTAGAAGTACATCCTACAAAACCTAACATACTAACAAATACCGCAACAATAACTAAACTTTTTTTCATTATTTCTCTCCTTGTTCAATCACTTCTTTAATGGCAACAACCACTTCTTCAATACTTAATCCAGTCGTATCAATCCGAACAGCATCTTCAGCTTGTTTTAGCGGAGATACTTCACGATGCGAATCTAAATAATCGCGTTGCTCAATTTCTTGTTTTAAGGTCTCAAAATCAGTATCAATTCCTTTTGATTGATTTTCTTTAAAACGGCGTTCAGCCCGTTCTGTAACACTTGCCACAAGAAAAATTTTCACTTCAGCGTTCGGTAATACTACCGTACCAATGTCACGACCATCCATCACGACACCGCCATCTTCTGCAATTTTTTGTTGTTGGCGAACCAATTCATGACGAACTTTTTCATGTGCTGAAACAATCGAAACATTGTTGGTCACTTCCGGTTGACGAATTACTTCTGTAACATCTTGACCATCTACGAAAATTAATTGTCCCGTTTCTGTTTGTTTAAATGTAATTGGATAGCGTTCAATTAATGCGACTAATTGTTGCTCATCTTCAAAATCGACTTGATGTTGAATTGCTAAATACGTCACACTACGATACATCGCACCCGTATCCGTATAAATATAACCATACTCTTTCGCTAAAATTTTTGCTACTGTACTCTTACCTGATGATGCAGGACCATCAATGGCAATATTGATTTTCTTCATACTTCGTCTCCCTATACATAAACATTGTATTCAAAATTTTGATAATTTCCATAAAAAAAACCGCCGGAGCGGTTTTTTTATTTCACTCTTAATTGATCTCCTGGGTGAATCAAGAAGTTGTTTGGATCCATTCCATTTAATTGGAATAATTCATCCAAGCTAATTCCATTACGTGCAGCAACTTGTTGAGGGCCTTCACCTGGTAACACTTCACTATATTGTCCAGCACCTTGTTGCTCTTGTGGTTGTTGTGTTTGAGCTTCTTGTGTAGGTTGTTCTGTTTGTGGTGTTTCAACTGGTTGTTCTTCTACGTAAGTATCATCTGCGTCAATTTGAACTTCAGGTTCTACAGCAACTTCCTCAGAAGAAGGTGTTGGTTCTGCAACCGTTTCGCTTGAAGCCGGTGCTTTTGATTCCTCTGTAGAAGAACTTGATTCTGAACTTTCAACAGTAGACGATTCTTTTGTTGATGATTCTTCTTTAGTTGATGACTCTTCTTTTGTTTCTTTAGTAGAAGATTCAGTTGATTCTACAACACTTGATGATTCTGCAGTAGCAGCTGTTTTTGGTTCATTGTTACGGTTCATAACTAAAAATCCAGCAACGGTTGGAACAGCAATAATAAGGAACAATAAAATCAATACAATAGTTAAAAAGGCACTATTTCCTTTTTTCTGATTATGTTGATTGGTACGAGAATTTTGTTCTTCTGACTCAGCCTCATATATTGGTTGTTCCCAAGGTTCTTGTGCATTTTGTTTCTTATTTTTTTTACTCAATTTTTTCTTACCTCCTGCTATGGTTTCCGCTGTATTATATCATAGAAAAATACTCTCTGTCTCAAAAAAACATCTTCATTTTTTTTCTTTAAACATTTTTAGTAAAATATCTTGCCAATTTATCATTTCTTTTGCTTTTTTTTCGACTTCTACTGATTTTTCAGGTAAAAGACATCCATGAAAATCACAACATTCGTCTGGAATTTCTGCTAGTGATTCTTCAAAATACTGCAATAAGTATTCTCGTCTACAACCATCGTGATGAATATACGCTAGCATTTGCTGTAATTTCAACCATTTTTCTTCTTCGTTTCGTTTTAAATGCGCTAAAAACTGTTCGGTTCCTTCACGCTTTGTTTGTTGTAACCATTTTTCTTGAATTTCACTTAATGATGCCATGGCTTGATATTGTAGTCGGACTTCAAACGTTTCTCTTGCTTCTTGGGTTGTTCGTTGTAAAAAATGATGAATTCTTTCATCACCAGTCTGATACAACAATACTCCGTAGCTTTGAATACCATCTCTTCCTGCCCGACCAATTTCTTGAATATAATTTTCTAAACTATCTGGTAATTCATAATGAACTACTAAACGGATATCACTCTTATTAATACCCATTCCAAATGCATTTGTGGCAATTAAAAATTGCAATTGATTATCTAAAAACTGCTGTTGCAACATCCGTCGTTGATTGCTTTCCAAGCCACCATGATAATAGCCTACAGCAAATTCAGCTTGCAATTCTTCATATAATGTCTCCACTTGCCTTCTTGTCGCACAATAAATAATTCCTGGACCAAACTGTTGTGAAAGTATTTGACGTAGTTCACTAAGCTTATCTTCTGGTTCTCTTACCATTAAAGCAATATTGGGACGATCCATTGAATATACCCACTCTGTTGCTGTAGCTGTCAGCAATACTTCTTTAATCTCTGTACGAACCTTCTCTGTTGCACTAGCCGTCAAAGCTAGCGTTAAAGGATTTCCTAGACGATGTTGGGCTTCACTTAAATTACGATATTCTGGCCGAAAATCAACGCCCCACTGTGACACACAATGTGCTTCATCAACGACAAACAGCCCTATTTTTTGGCGTTGTAAGCTACTTAAAACTTGTTCTTGTAACAACATCTCTGGACTTAAAAAAATAAATTTATATTTATCCAAATGCTTCAAAATAAACTCTTTTTCTTGTGCTTGTAAGGTCCCGTTTAAAGCAATCACACGCTTTTCACCGATGCGCAATAATGATAAAACTTGATCTTCCATCAAAGAAATTAATGGCGAAATGACAATCGTCAAACCGTCTCTTAAATAGCCTGTTAGTTGGTAACATAAGCTTTTTCCAGTCCCTGTTGGTAAAACTGCCAATGTATTTTGACCTGAAAGCAAGGTGGATACGACCTCTTTTTGCCCCTTTCGGAAAGAATCGTAATGAAAATAATGTTGTAAAGCTGCTTCTAACTTCATACGTTTTTCTTCCTCCAAATTTGATATAACCGAATCTCTAAAAAGGCGACGTCATATTGTTCCACCAGATCCTTATAACTATATTTCCAAGAATCATCAGGTAAAGTGGCTAATATTTCTTGATGTGTAATGAATTTTTCAAAAGGAAACTGCTCATCTACCAATGCCCATTCAATCACATGATCTTGAATCGTTCCTGGTTTTAATCGACGAAGCTCCATGACTTGCTCAAATGTATACTCTTGCTTAAATAGTTTGCGTGTTTTCAACATACTGGTATTGATGTTTTGTGCTAATAATGGTTTGATAAATTGGTACAATAAAAAGTCTGGATATTGTGAAATCTCTTTAAAGAATAGATGGGTTGCACTAGCCATCGCCACATTCGACCAAGGCGGTTGTTGCACATCTTCTGGTAAAATTTGAAAAAAAACTGCACCATTTTGCTCAAGTCCTGTAAATGTTTGGGCAAGTAAATCAGCTTTGTCTTTAGGTAAGTTAGTAAAAACTGTAACTAACTCTTGATACACTGTCTCTTTCATTACCTCTCGATAGTGATAGACGAACTGGCGAACACGTTCCGTATAAAAAGGCGAACTTTCCAAAGGGATATATTTTTCGTTGCTCCCTAAATATGATGCTACTTGAACTAAAAATTGAATCGAACGCCAGATTTCTTGCTCTTTACGACCAAATTTAAAAAAGTCTACTCCTGCTAAATATTTTTTTGCTTCACAATTTATTTCTTGCGACACTGTCAATAAACCATCTATTTCGATTAGTTGTTGTTCTTTTTTCAGTTGATTAATGATTGTATAAAATGCTGTTTCAGTTAATTGAGGACAGACGCCTGAAAGATGTAATAAATTATGAAAAAAAGCATAGGTCAAAACCGAAGACGTACGTTTCCCACTAAGCACTTGATAAAGAGTACTAGGCTTCAGCTTGTCTTCTGTTGAAAACAGCGATAAAATAAATGTATCCATAATAAACCTCCAGAAAGTAGTGACAACATGTCTCAATTATGTAAAATTATCCCCGAACGCTGTATCGCTTGCGGGTTATGCGCAATCTATGCGCCCAATATATTTGATTATGATGAAGAAGGAATTGTTCTATTTGCTCAAGAACCAGAAGCACATCAGCAATTTATTCAAGATGAACAAGACACAGTATTAAAAGCCTATCAAAAATGCCCTGTACGTGCAATCATCTTAGAAAAATAATTCTTCTATCATTATTATACGCAAAAAAAAGAGTAAAGGACATCTCACGATTGTGAAATGTCCTTAATTTTTTTATTTTGAAAATGTTTGATGTTGTGAGAAAGCTTGTTTTTTGGATAACCACGGCAATAATTTTGCATGTAGGACTAAGAACACTACAGTTACAATACCACCTTTAATTAAATTAAATGGCAAAATTCCCATTACTACATAATTTGCAAGTGGCATTCCTAAGAATGTATCTGCCGTAACACCAAAGAAAAATAAGTAAAGTGGTGTAATAACAAAATAATTTGCAACACTCATAAAAATACTCATCGATAAAATACCACTTAAAGTACCATAAATTTTGTTAATCAAGCTATTACCTTTTTTAAAGAAATAATACATCGGTAGCGTAAAAGCTGTGGTAGCAAGGAAACTTGCAACATCTCCCACCAAATTAGGTGCAGAAATTCCTGTTGTTAATAGGTGCAACGATGAACGTAAAAACGCTGTGGTGACACCAGCCAACGGACCGAATAAGAACATGCTTAACATTACCGGAATATCACTAAAATCAATTTTTAAAAAACTAAACATTGGTATAACCGGAAATGCAACATACTGTAAAACCAGCCCCATCGAAGCAAAGAGTGCAATTGAAACCATTTTTTGTACTTTGTTGTTTTTCATTATAAATCCTCCTAAGTGTAAGGACCCATCTTCAAACGAACCTATTAAATTTTCCTTTTTGTTTTCTTATCGGCGCCAGATAAGAAAAAATACCCTATTTTTCCGTAGGGGAAAAATAGGGTATCTGATTATAACAAAATTAGGTAAATCAAATACGCCCTATCTTCTTTATCCAGACTATACTGTCGGTATCGGAATTTCACCGATTCAGCCACTTATAAAAAGTGGGTCGTGGACTATAACCACCGGTCGGGAATTACACCCTGCCCCTGAAGACGAACCTTTATTAAATTATTAGTACAAATACATTATACATCTTTTGTGTGTAGATTCAACCATTTCAGCTCAAAATTATTTTTTTGCTTTTCCTAATAGCTGACTCACTTCTTTTTTATTTAGTTCACGATATTCACCTGGACGTAATCCGGCTAAGGTTAAATCACCGTATTGCTCGCGTTTTAGCTTTTGTACGGGAAGCCCAACTGCTTTTAGCATATTTTTTACTTGATGGTTTCGACCTTCATGAATCGTTAATTGGACAATACTTGTTTGAGCTTTAACATCTGTTGATAAAATTTCAAATCGAGCAGGTGCGACTCTTTTACCTTCAATACGCATCCCTCTAGTTAAAGGTAGCAGCGCTTTTTTCTCAGCAATTCCTTTGACTTTAGCAACATATACTTTATCAACTTCATGTTTGGGATGAGTCAAAGTTTGCGAGAAGTTGCCATCATTTGTCAATAGTAATAATCCTGATGTATCGTAATCTAAACGCCCTACTGGATAAATACGTTCTGAAACATCTGATAAATAATCAACTACTACTTTGCGATTTTTATCATCAGATACAGCTGAAATGACCCCACGAGGTTTGTAGAATAAGTAATAGACGGGTTCTTCTTGATAAATAGGAACATTATCGACTTCAACTCGATCTTTCGCACTTACTTGGGTCCCTAATTCTTTCACTATTTGACCGTTTACTTTTACACGGCCGTCTAAAATATATGTTTCTGCTTTTCTGCGTGAGGCAATCCCCGCATGAGCAATTACTTTTTGTAATCTTTCCATTAGTTATCTCCTTCTAATTCTTGGTAACGATCAAAAAACAAATCGTTTGGCATTTCGTCTGCTAAATCATCTTCCATTGTTTGAATATCAGGTAATTCATCTAAATTTTTCAAACCAAAAAAGTCCATAAAATAGGTTGTCGTCCCGTACAAAATCGCACGTCCCGGGCCTTCTACTCGTCCTTTTTCTTCAATGAGTTGGCGGGCAACTAATTTTTGAACAGAACCAGCTGATTGGACACCACGAATTTCATCAATTTCCACACGTGTGATGGGTTGCTTGTAAGCAATAATTGCTAATGTTTCTAAAGCTGCTTGCGATAAGCGATTAGACATAGGTGACTGCGCATATTTCTTTAATAGCGGGGCAAATTCTTTTTTTGTGGTTAAAATAAAATGATTTCCTACTTCTAAAATATTTAAGGCTGCATCGTTATTCTCTTGATATCTTTGATTTAACGTTTGAATATATTGATAAATTTTAGGCGTAGCTTCTTCTAACAAATAGCTTAGTTCCTCTAATCCGATGCCTTCGTCGCCAACGATAAATAAAATCGCTTCTAATTGACTTAATTTACTCATGTTTCTCTCCTACTGGGTATAACAAAATGGTTTCATAATTACCAGTCTGCTCGACTTTAATTTTTCCATTCTTCATTAATTCCAATAATGCCATAAACGTAATAACAATTTCTGGTTTATTAAAAGAAACGAAAAATGAATCTAATGCCTGACCAGAATGATTGATATCTTCTAACATTTTCTTTTCAATAAATGCCATTTTTTCTTCGATACTACTCTCATCTGCACGAATCGTCGTTTCAAACGTTTGACGTTTTTTCTTTTTTTCTAACATACTATGAAATGCTAAAAATAAGTCAATCGTGTTTAAGTGATTTCCATCTAATTCTTGCTCAGTTTCTTTATAGTCATCCACGTCCATTGGATCTTTTGTAAAATATTGACTACGTTCTTCTGCTTTTTCGGACAAACATTCTGCTGCATATTTATATTTGCGATACTCTAATAATTGCGCAACTAAAGCATCTCTTGGATCTTCTTCATATACATCATCGTATTCTTCTTCCAGTTCGGCTTTTGGCAGAAGCATTTGACTTTTAATGGCCATTAAAGTCGCCGCCATCACTAAATATTCGCCTGCAACTTCCAATTCAAGTGTTTTCATCGCATGGATGTAATTCATATATTGTTCGGTCACATTTGCAATCGGAATATCGTAAATATCTAATTCCAATGATTTGATTAAATGCAGCAACAAATCTAATGGTCCTTCAAAAACATCCAATTTTATTTTAATTTCTTGCATAGACTTCCTTCCTTTATGCTCGAGGGAAATGTTGTTTATAGACATCCGTCATTCGTTTTTTTGTAATGTGTGTATAAATTTGTGTCGTTGAAATATCCGCATGTCCTAATAATTCCTGCACTGTCCGCAAATCCGCACCATTTTCTAACAAATGTGTCGCAAAACTATGTCGAAGCGTATGAGGCGTGACATTTTTAGTAATTCCAGCTTTACGCACTAAAGCTTTTAAATTTTTCCAAATACCTTGTCTAGACAAACCTGTTCCATGACTATTTACAAAAAGATGTGGTTCTTCTGGATGTTTGGCTGTTAAGAGGGGACGTGCTTCTTCTAAATAACATTCAATCCATTGAATCGCTAAATCACCAAGTGGAACAATTCGCTCTTTATCCCCTTTGCCGATAGTATGCAATAAGCCCATACTTAAATGCAAATCGTTTAATTTTAACCCAATTAATTCACTGACACGTAAACCTGTCGCATACATTACTTCTAAAATCGCTCGGTCACGAATGCCCAATATTTCGTTGGTATCTGGTGTTTCAATTAAACGTTCAATTTCATTTAAACTCAATGTATCAGGTAGCTTTTGGGCTTTTTTAGGAGAATCAATATGTTGCATTGGATCATGGTCAGTGAAACGTTCTTGACGAAGAAATTGATGAAATCGACGTAAGCTAGTTACCATGCGTGTAATCGTAGCTGGTGATTTTTTTTCTTCTTGTAATTCTTGTAAAAATTGCACAACCGTAAAACGGTCTACCTTGTTCCAGTCATCAATTTTTTGTATGTTTAGAAAAACTAAATAACGTTCTAAATCCCGTTGGTAACTTTTTCTAGTATTTTGCGCAAGTCCACGTTCAATCGTCAAAAAATGTAAATAATCAACCACTTGTTCTTCCATTTTCTTCTCCTCACTTTCGCCTTATCTATCATAACAAATTCCGTTAAGTAAGAACAGAAAATCTCCTTTAGTTTACATAAAAATTTTCTCGCAAATAAAAAACCGAGACTTACGCCTCGGTTTGCTCTTTGTTTTGACAAGCTTGACAGATACCATGGAACGTTAAGCGATGATCTTTCACTAAAAAGTGAAAACGTTGCTCGACGATTTCTTCCACGCTACCCAACAAATCTTCTTCAATTTCTTCAATACTACCACATTCTAAACATAATAAATGATGATGAAAATGTTTAGCGCCTTCTTTACGTAAATCATAACGTGCCACGCCGTCATCGAAACTAATTTTATCAACAATTTTTAATTCGGTTAAAATCTCTAACGTTCGATAAACCGTCGCTAAACCAATGTCTGAATTTTTTCGCTTTACAAAAAAGTAAATTTCTTCTGCAGATAAATGGTCTTTCTCATTTTCTAATAACACTAACAAGGTTGCTTCTCTTTGTGGTGTTAATTTAAATCCAGATTCATGGAGTTGTTTTTTCGTTTTTTTCAAAGCTTCAACTGTATTCATACAATCCTCCATCTTAATTATAATTATTCTAATCTAAAGAATTTCAAATCCCTTAAACATTAAAATAATTATAAATTAGAAATCAAAATTATACAAGTATTCTCAATTAGATTCCTTGATTAATTTAGTAATACCATCTTTTTGTGTGATACGACGCTGTTTCATTAGATTTCCTAAAGCACGTTTAAATTGGCCTTTACTGATACCAAACATTTGTTGAATTTCTTCTGGTGACGATTTATCAGTATAATTCATTTGATTCTCAGGTGCACGTTCTAAAAAGGCAATAATCATCGCCGCATCATCACTAATTGCTTCATGCGCACGTGGTTTCAATGATAAATTTAGAGCGCCATCTGGACGAACCCCAATCACACGTCCATTCACACGTTCACCTAAGCGTGGTTCTTGAAAACGTTCAGAAGGATGGATAAAACCAATATAAAAATCATCTGTTAAAAGATATGTTCCTGCTAATTTCAAACGATAAACCGTTCCTGAAATATCTTGATTTTTCAAAGCTTCACTTCCACGTTTACTTAATGCTTGGAAGATTTTCTCATCTGCAAGCGTTCCCCAAATACGGTCTTTATGATCCACTCGTAAAGAAATCATAATGCGATCACCTTTTTTAGGCCATAATTCGCGCATTGTTGGCAACTCATCCAAAGACACAGCGATGTCTTTATCTGGCAACCCGATGTTTACAAAAACACCTAAATCACGACGACTATCGGTTACTTCACCGAATGCGTAATGTCCTTTACGACTTTTGGGAATTTCCGTTGTAAAACATAATTCTTGTTTTTGATTTTGATAACCAAATCCTTCGACACCTTCGCCTAGACGATGTTCGCCTTCTGATTTTGCTAATTTAAACGTTAAACCATTTTTTTGAACAAAATAATGGGTATCATTTTCATCAATAATTAATCCGCTAAACACAGATGCTAATAACTCGTTCATATTTTTCTCCTTTAGAAGTGCTCATTTTTATTCATAAAATTAAGCGAATAACCGCTATGGTAATAATACCTGTAATCACAATCTTCATCAAATCTTTCGTATAATAACCAACAATTAATGTGGGAATACATGCCAAAGTTTCTTCAAATTTTAAGACAGGCGCTTTTCCTGTTGGGACGACCAATAAGCTTTGGACAAGTAACGCTGCTAAAATACATAAAGGTAAATAACTTAAAAACAAATGCAACTTCTCTGGAAACTCTAATTTCTTTGCAAAAACAAATGGCAAGATGCGTGGAATCCAGGTTACAATACAACAACCCACCAATAATAATAAAAAGCTACTACTCATTGTGCGTCACCACCCCTACAAAACAACCAATTAAAGTCGCTACAATAACCGCAATTTCAGGCGTTGTCCACCACATAAATAAATACAAACTGATAACAACACTAGCCAAAACCAGAATTGTTTGTTTCGTTCGTCTTTTTAATGGTAATTCTGCTTGAAATAAAAATAGACCTAAAAACATCGCAACTAAGGCAAAATCTAAGCCAAATACTTCTGGATTAGGAATAAATTTACCTAATAATGCCCCTAAAACAGTCGCAATAATCCAAGAAATATAAGCACAAACATTTAACCCATTCATCCAGCTTAACGAAGGTTGTTTGCCATTTTGTAAAGCAGTCGTTAAAACACCATAAGATTCATCTGTCAATAATGTTCCAATGCCAACATTACCAAGCATACTTTCTTTACGGAAGGCTGGTGCTACTGATAAACTCATCAAAAAATGGCGTAAATTAACTAAAAATACGGTGACAATAATTGATGAAACCGGTGCGCTGATTGCTAATAATCCACATATAATAAATTGGGCGCTTCCTGCATAAATCAAAAGAGACATTAAAAAAATTTCAAAAACACTTAAGCCAATCCCTTTTCCAACGACTCCCATTGCAAATCCAATGCCGACATAACCTAAAATTGTGGGCACGCACGCCTTGACACCATCTAAAAAACTTTCATATTTTACTTCTTGCAAAAAGAATCCCCCTTTTTTCGATTGATATTTTTCTATCATATCGAAAATAAGGGGGCGAGACAAGAGTTGCTTGCTTCTTTTTTTAGTTGCTTCCATTTCCTCGGAAGAAACCTGTTTTCGCGTTAATAGTAAATAGATACATTGGTAAAGCTGATTCTGAGGTTCCTTTTAGTAAGGACGATTTATTTGATGTTGCGTATAGATTGTAATAGCCTTCACCATTTTCAATTCGGACACGTTCAACATAGAAATCACCTTCAACAATATAACCTCGTTTAATCGATTCGTTAATTACTTTGTCATATACACCTGGCGCCCAATTCCATGCAGGATTATTCGCATCATCAATATCACTTTGACGGGAAGAGATAATTGGTTCATTGTTACTATTTTTCGGTGTATTTGGGCCTAAAATTTCTGAACCAGCATTGGTTTGTGGTGTAGTTGGTGTTTGCTCTTGAACAGGCGCTTCTGGTTCAGCTTGCGGTTGTTCAGTTTGGGCAGGTTGCTCAGTCTGTTGATTTGATGAAGCTTCATTTTGTGCTGCTTCTGCCGCTGCTTGTGCTTGCTGTTCAGCTAATTCTTGAGCTTCTGCTTCACGTTTATCGAGTGCCTTCTCAATAGTTGCTAATTGTGCCAAATAAGCTTTTTTCTCTTCGCCATCAAATAGTTTATCAACTTTTTCTTTTGTGTCTTCATAGTCTTTACGGGTTACTGAATCGCTTAACTGTTCCTCTTTATAGTTTGATGTTAAAGATTCAACAGCAGCATTTGTTGCTTGTAATTCTTTAAATTCTTCCTTGCCTTGTTTGATTGCTTGATTAATTAACTTAGCAAACGGTGTATCTTCGGTTAATAATGCCATATCTACTGAATCTCCGTCTTTGACATGAACATTTTCTTTTAGTTCATCGCCAACAACAATTGGTTCTGCAAAATGACTATTAATTTGATCAAGAACAGCAATTTTAACTTGTAATTTTTGACCTTTATCCTTCAATTCCTCATATTTCGGCTCTGAAGAATATTCTTCTAATTCTTGCATTAGTTTCTCAACATCTGCTGCTGTTTTGCCTGGAACTACGAATTGTTCCTCTTGATCCAAATAAAAGTTCCCTAATTCTGTTTCAATACGAGCAACTGCTGTATCGACACGCAATTGTTCTTGACGAGCCGCTTCAGCTTTTTCTTTTTGCTGATTATCGTAATACATCCACGCTCCACCTGCAACAACTACTAATGCTGCAGCAGTTAACCAATATTTTTTCTTAGACTTTTTTGGTGTTGTTGGTTGTTTTTCAGGTTGCGGTTCAATATTTTGCTCCGGTTTCACTTCTGGTTCAGATGCTTTGATTGGTTCAGGAATCGGATCTATAACAGGGACTGCTGCTATGTTTTCTTCAGAAATTTCTTTTACTTCTTCTGGTTCCTCTGCTGGTGTCTCTGCAACTTCATCAGAATCTTCCGTTACTGGTACAACAGGTATTTCTGGTTCTTCGGTTGGTTGCTCTTCAACAGGTTCTGGTTCTTCTACAACTTCTGCTGATTCTCCAACGGGTTCTTGCAGTTCTTCTGCAGCTGCTTCTTTATAACCATCTTTATGTTTACGAATATACTCAGCTAAAATTGGGTTATCCGCAAATTCATCCGTTTCTGCCTCTTCGTCATCATTTCCATCATGCAATTCAGAAAAATGCTCAATAACGGATTCAATTGGTACATCTTGATATTCTGACCATTTAATATTATCATTTTCTGGTTTTATTGCGATATCATCAATCAATTTAGCGCCGCAATTGGGACAAAACTTCTGATCAGCAATTAATTCAAATTCGCAATGTGGACATTTTTTCATCAATCTATTTTTGCTCCTTTTACTTTCTCAAAAATAATCTACCATATATTGAAAAGTTAGCCAATACCCCTCACATTACGTTTTTGTTAAGTTCATATTGAAATTTCCTAAAAAGCGAAAAATTACTCCTGATTTTTAGGAAATTATCTATTTTTTTAACAAAAAGACTTTTAAAAGTCTAAGGAGCTTTTAAAAGTCTTCGTATGTGTGTTTATTCTAAAAAGTCTTTCAATTGTTTTGAACGAGATGGGTGGCGTAATTTTCGTAATGCTTTTGCTTCAATTTGACGAATACGTTCTCTAGTTACCCCAAATACTTTGCCTACTTCTTCTAATGTGCGGGTACGACCATCATCGATTCCAAAGCGTAAACGTAGCACGTTTTCTTCACGATCAGTTAACGTATCTAGCACATCTTCTAATTGTTCTTTCAACAATTCATAAGCAGCATGTTCAGCTGGACTTGTTGCTTCTTGGTCTTCAATAAAATCACCTAAATGAGAATCATCTTCTTCACCAATTGGCGTTTCTAAGGAAACTGGCTCTTGAGCAATTTTTAGAATCTCACGAACTTTTTCAGTAGGTAAATCCATTTCAGCACCAATTTCTTCTGGCGTTGGTTCTCTTCCTAAGTCTTGCAATAATTGACGTTGGATACGAATCAATTTATTAATTGTTTCCACCATATGAACTGGAATACGAATCGTTCTCGCTTGGTCAGCAATCGCACGCGTAATCGCCTGACGAATCCACCATGTAGCATAAGTAGAGAATTTGAATCCTTTACGGTAATCAAATTTTTCAACAGCTTTCATCAAACCCATATTTCCTTCTTGAATTAAATCAAGGAATTGCATACCACGTCCAACATAGCGTTTAGCGATACTTACTACCAAACGTAAGTTAGCTTCTGCTAGACGTTGTTTTGCTTCTTGATCGCCTTCTTCGATTTTTAGGGCTAAGTCGACTTCTTCTTCAGCAGTCAATAATGGCACACGTCCGATTTCTTTTAAATACATACGAACCGGATCGTTAATTTTCACACCTGTTGGCGCAGATAAATCTTCTTGGGTATGTTCTGGTGCTTTTTTCTCAGTTGTCTTTAGACTATGAATTGATGGTTCACCATTTTCATCAACGACGCTAATTCCAGCATCCTCAACTTTTTGGATTAATTTGTCCATTCCATCTGCATCTAACGAGTAAGGTGTTGCTAATTGATTTGACAATTCATCATAGATAACTTGTCCTTTAGGTTTGTTTGCGCGGATAAATTCGGCAACTGCTTTTTCATATGTTTTGTTTGTTTCTTCTGCCATGAAAGAAGTCCCCCTTCAATGTGCTATTTGGCTTGTTTCAATTGCTTAGTAAGATTTATTATTTCAACTGCCAATTCCAATTCCAATTGTTGATTCCCTTTTTGACTAGCTTCTTGTTGCTGAATTCGTTTTTTATTTATTTCTTCAACAATGCTAGACGTTTGGATAATGCGTACAAGGTCTTGAAACTCCTGTTCCGTACTTTCTTCCGGAACATTGAGCCTGGCAATTGTAATGACTAGATGTTTCATTTGCTCATCTTTGAGAAAATCGAGAAATTTTGAAACAATAAATTCTCCTTCCGTTTCAACATAAGCGTCGAAAAGGACATATAATTCTTGATATTTCTCATGAGCAAAGGTTAATTGTAATGTTTTGAAACGACGATTCAATGAGTCTTCATTAAATAATCGATACAAAAGAAGTTCTTCCGCCTTTTCCAACTGAGTTTTGCGAACCACACTTGGTGGTGGAAGTGGAATTTGTTCTGGTTCAACATGCGTAGGTGTTCTTGCTTCATTGCGCCGTGCTTGTTTAAGCTGACGTAATTGTTGTTGCAAGGTTTCCCGGCTAATTTGAAATTCAGTTGATAGTTGTGTTAAGTAACGATCTTGTTCAAGCAGTGAATCTACTTGTAACAAATCTTGTAAAAGTTCTTGCACGTATTCTAACTGTTCTTTTTCATTTGCAAGATTACGATTTAACTTGCGATATTTCATTTTAAATGAAAAAACCGTCTCACGACCATGGTAAGCTAACTCACGAAAAGCTTCACTACCATACTTTCGGACGTAATCATCCGGGTCTAAACGCTCTGGAACACTCACAATAGTTAAATTAAGATGGCTATGCTCTTGTAAAAGTTCAATGCCTCGATTGGTCGCTTCGATTCCAGCTTTATCACCATCATAGCAAAGAATTAATTCTTTTGAAACACGTTCAATCGCAGCAATTTGTTGATTTGTTAAACTTGTTCCCATTGAAGCAATACCATTTTGAATACCTGATTGCCAAGCAGCCAAAACATCCATAAACCCTTCAAATAAAAAGACAGAACCTTCTTTACGAATGGTACTACGTGCTTTATCAAAGTTAAACAATACTTCACGTTTATTAAATAAACTTGTTTCTGGACTGTTTAAATATTTGGGTTGGTCTTCACCTGGAAAAGCGTCTGTTTGTAACCATCGTCCTGAAAAGCCAATAATTTTCCCTTGAAAATTACGAATAGGAAACATAATTCGCTGATAGAAACGATCAGCTAAACCAGCATCTCTTTCAACAAATAATCCCGATTCAGCAAAATACTGAGGATCCAAGGATTCATTATGAAAAATTCGTTCCAAAAACTCTCGTTGATTTGGCGCAAATCCGATTTGAAATTCTTCAATCAATTCTTCTGTCAAACCACGCTGCAATAAATAATCCAATGCTTCTTGACCAGCTGTCGTATGGACGAGCATATGATGATAAACTTCACTAGCTTTTTCATGCAATTTAATCAGTTGCTGTGTTTTGGATGATTCTGGATTGGTTTGTGGCGCTTGTCGGTAATTTTCAGCAACGGGAATGTCTTCAATCTCCGCAACTTTGACGACTGCTTCACTAAACGAAATGCCCTCTAGCTCTTGAACAAAACTAAAGACATTGCCACCACGTCCACAACCAAAACAATAATAAAATTGTTTATCTTCAGCGACTGAAAACGACGGTGTTTTTTCATTATGAAACGGACATAAACCAGTGTAATTTTTACTACCAGACTTTTTTAACTGAACATATTGTCCAATTACTTCAACGATATTCGTTCGACTACGGACATCATCAATCACGTGCTGTGGAATTCTTGCCACTGACACTCACCTCCTGTATTTACTGTAAGATGAGCTTATCTATCGGTAAAAAATCGCACTAATCGAAATCAGCGCGATTCTAAAATAGACAGTTTTTCACATCATTCATTCTATCACATTCTCAGTTCTTTTCAAGTTATTTGTTTCTATCTATAGAAAATAAATTAACTCTAGATAACTAAAAAACAGGAAATACCCTAAAGCATTTCCTGTTTGTCTTATTTGTATTGTTCTTCTAAACGACTCATCCAAGCACCTAATACGATACCTGCTAAACACAAGACACCACACATCACAAAATTCATCGCAGTAAAACCAGTATAGTTTGTTGGTATAATCATTACAGTTGAGGCAAAAACAATACCTAAAATGAAATGAAATAATTGCGCGTAAGCTTTACTAAAGATATAATCCATTACTCGAGATAAACCTAATACGGTAACAATCCCACCAATTGCAATCGGAATAATTACACTGAAATCGACATTTTTTATACCATCAGACATCGCTTTATACATGCCCATATAAACTAAGAAATTTGAAGGACTTAGGCCCGGAACAATCATTCCCAATCCAATTAAACCACCTGCAATAATCCATGTCCAAAAGTTTTGCGGCACTTCAGAGAAAAGGCTTGATCCTTGCCATAAGAAAAGAAAACCAGCAATGAAACTAACAATCATAATGACTATATCACGGGTTGAACGCCCTTTTTTTCCGGCTTCTTTCCAAAGAGCAGGAACTGTTCCAATAATACAACCGACAAAAAACCATAAAATAATTGTTTCATATGCACCTAATAGAAAGCTTACCGCAAAAGATAATAAGAAAACGCCAGTAATTCCGCCTAAACCAACGGGAATAAAATATAAGACATTTTCTTTAAAGTTTTTTGTAATATGGGCCAAAAACGAAATGATTCGTTCATAAATTCCGAAGATAGCTGCTAAGGCTCCTCCACTAACTCCTGGTAAAATAAATCCTGAGCCAATGAACATTCCTTTCACAAAGCGCAAAATCCAGTCTGCTCCACCGCTTTTTGTGTTGTGACTTTTGTTTTCCATAAATGATATACTCTCCTACATTTGTTTTTATTCAAACAAAAAATTGGTCCATTTAATTTTCTGTTCGTTTAATTTCACTAATTCTGCATAAAACAGGTTGCCCCCATTATGATATAAATAACCACCATTGTAAATAAAAGAATGCAGACCAATATAGCGGTATTTGGTTTGATCGTCATTTCCTAATAGCGGTGATAAAATATCTCGAGAATATTTTTCAGCTAATTCGAGTGTGTTTTTCCCACCATTATCCGCAACATAATCAATGTATTCTAAACCGAAATTATAAGCTTGAACAGCTGTCCATAAATCAGTGTTTGCTGCGTTGGACTTTGCAATAGCTTCAGATAAATAACTTACACCTTGTTCAATACTACGATCTGATTCTGTAATTTGGTTGGGTTGTCCATGGGCACTTTCAGAACTTTGCATAGGATCATCGCCCACTCCTTTAGTTTCAGTAAAAATAATACTTAAAGCTAAATCTTTATATTCAGGAATTCCTTGCTCTTTTACTGCTGCTTCTACTTGTGCATCATACTGATGAATCTGTTTTAGAATTCGATAATTACGATACGCTAAATAGCTACCTATTACTAATAATAAGAGGAGCACAATTTGAAATAAATAACGAATCCAAGATTTCTTTTTTAATTTCATACTAATCATCCAAACTTTTTAATATCAGATTTCAGACTACTATGTCTCAGTAAAGATGTCCATCTCCATTAAAGAAATTTACAAAATTTAAAAAAAACACAACCTTTCTCTAACTTACAGAATTGTTCGCTGGTTTTCAGTATCAAAAAAATAAAAAAATCGCTATACTTTACTCTAAGTGGAAAAGAAAACAGGTGATTAACATGGAAAGTAAAAAAAGATATTTAGAGGTAGCTGATGGTAGTCTCCTCTTTTATGAAATTTATGGACAAGGTTTCCCACTTTTTTTACTACACGGTAATAACAACGATGGAACCTATTTCCATTACCAAATTCAAAGTTTTATGAAAGAGTTTCAAGTGTTTGTCTTAGATAGTCGTGGTCAAGGGCATTCAACTAACACTGCTAGAAAAATTTCTTTCCAACAAATGGCTGATGATTTAAATGCCATTATGGAACATGAAAATATCACTCGTGCTAATATTTTAGGCTTTAGTGATGGAGCTAACATTGCAATGGTTTTCGCACATACTCATCCTGAAAAAGTAAATCGAATGGTTTTAAATGCAGGTAATACGAAAGTAACTGGGTTAAAAAATTATTGGGTTATTTTGACTTATTTACAGTATTTTGCCTACTGGTTCCTTGCTTTTTTCTTTGAACGTGCACGTGAAAAACGACCAATTATTGGGCTGATGACCCATGATATTGGATTAAGTCAAAAGGATTTAACAGAAATTATCGCTCCAACTTTGGTCATCGTAGGTAAACAGGATGACATTAAACTGAAACACACGCTAATGATTGTCAATCATCTCCCGCAAGCTAAATTTGTTTTAGTGCCAAAGCAAGGTCACACATTGGCAAGGAAAGACGCCAATAATTTCAATCAAGAAGTTCTTTCATTTTTAGGAGGAGAAGAAATTGAAAAAAATTAGTCAATGGGTCGTTCAACATAAGACCTTATTAAAAACTTTATTTGTTGCAATTTTATCAATTATTGTCAGTGCCGAGCTGTTATCAATTGCCAAAACAATTTCATTTGAACAACTAACGACATTATTTAAAGAAATACCCTTTTGGCGAATTGGTGCGATGATTTTGATTAGTCTGCTCGCTATTTTACCAATGTCTGGGTATGATTTTACCTTAAAAAGAATGCTGCAATTAGATTACAAAGCGAGTTACATTTTAGAAACAAGCTGGGTGATTAATACCATTAATAATATTGCTGGTTTTGGTGGTCTAGTTAGCATGGGCTTGCGCTCTGAATTTTATGGAAAAAAAGCGAGTAAAGAAATTTTTAGCGCCTTAACTAAAATTTTATTGTTTGTTTTATCGGGACTCTCGATTTACAGTTTCTTTTCATTTGCTGCTATCCATTTATTCCATACTAATGACTATCTCAAACAATATTGGCCTTGGTTGGTAGGTGGAAGCTTATATTTCCCAATTGTGTACTTTGTTACCAGTTTAAAAAGAGAAGGCTTGCTTGGTGGTCTCGAGCGAAAATTCCGCTTGGCATTATTAGCCTCTTCTTTTTTAGAATGGACTGGAGTTGTCGTTAGTTTCTTAAGTATTGGTTATTTGTTAGGTGTTCATTTTTCAATATGGGAAGTCTTACCATTATTTATTTCTGCAATTATTATCGGAATTGTATCGATGATTCCGGGAGCATTAGGTAGTTTTGATGTCATGATGATTTTAGGTCTCTCGTCATTAGGAATTGAACGTGAGATGGTCGTTTTATGGCTCTTATTATTCCGTGTGTGTTATTACGGAATTCCAGTTGGGATCGGTATGGTTCTCTTCTTTAAACATATTTTCAAAAATTTTGATGAAAAATACGAAGGCATTCCTAAACAACTGACCTTAGAAATTTTCCATAAAATAGAAACTGGTTTACTGTATTTTTCTGGAATTATGATGGTACTTTTAGCAACTATTCCGCAAGCCTTTACTGATTTTCCATGGTTAAGTCACTTAAATCCTTTCCGCTTTCATTTTGTTGTCCAATTTCCGAGCATTTTAATCGGATTTACGCTTTTAATTATGGGACGAGGAATTGCTGCTCAGGTTAAACGTGCATATTGGCCAACTATTTTATTAATTAGTGCCGCTATTGTGTATTCATTTGTGATCGATTTTAGTTTTATTACTATCTTTTATCTGATTTGTTTATTGCTAATTGTAATGGTTTCAAAATCAGAATTAACTCGAGAACAATTTGTGTATTCTTGGGAATGGTTAACGATTGATGGGTTTGTCTTTGGCGTATTAACTGTTTTATATTTAATTATTGGCGTCTTTCAATTACCTGAGATTCCTCATCGTCCTCATCATTTTATGAGCTTTTTCTTATTGCCTTCTGAAAAAATTTGGCTTTCTGGCTTCGTCGTTATTAGCGTTGTCGCAGCGTGTATGTTATTGATGGTTCGCTATTTACAAGGACCTAAGAAAAAAATTGGCGATGACATCCAGCACGCCGATGTGCAAACGATTCTTGAAACATACGGTGGTAATAGCGATAGCGAGTTAGTCTTTTTAGAAGATAAATCAGTCTTTATTTATAAAAATAACGACGAACCAACTGTCTTTTTACAATTTAGTACCATTAATAATAAATGCGTCGTCATGGGCGATCCTTCTGGAAAACGTGAAGATTTTGCAGATGCTGTAGATGCGTTTATTCAAGAAGCAGATCGTTGGTGCTATCTACCTGTTTTTTACGAGTCACGTGAAGAAATGGTCATGATTTTACATGATTTTGGTTATGATTTTATTAAAATGGGTGAAGAAGCTTTAGTTGATTTAGAGACATTTACAACTTCTGGCAAAAAAATGCGGGGAACACGTGCCGTATTGAATAAAATTAACAAAGAAGGGTTTTCTTTTGATGTCTTACAGCCTCCGTTTTCAAAAGAAACTATGGTAGCCTTACAAGCTATTTCTGAAGAATGGTTAGATGGTCGCAAAGAACGAGGCTTTTCATTAGGCTTTTTCTCAGAAGCATATTTGCAAAGAAATCCGATTGCTGTCGTAAAGAATTCGGAAAATGAAATCGTCTCTTTTGCCAATATTATTCCTAGCTACACTAAAGAAATTGGCACGATTGATTTAATGCGTCACCATCCAACAAAAGCCCCTTCTGGCAGTATGGATTTCTTATTTATTCATTTATTTGATTACATGAAAGAATCGAGAATTCAGTATTTCGATTTAGGAATGGCACCGTTAGCTAATGTGGGACAATCACGGAAAAGCTTTCTACAAGAACGCATCGCCTCATTAGTCTATTCTTTTGGCAGTCACTTTTATTCTTTTCAAGGTTTACGTGACTATAAAGAAAAATATGCTAGTCAATGGATTTCTCGCTACACGTTGTATTCACGAGATAGCTGGATTGCGTATGTGATGATTGCGTTACTCATTTTAGATAATAAACCTATCGAAAACGAGTAAAACAATATTCTGATGATAAAAAATATCCGAACTACTAGAGTAAATTTGTCGCAAATTCATTAGAATTAGCACTGTCCACTCTTGATAGTTCGGATATTTTTAGTAATTTATTAGCGATTGCCAATTGATGTTTGCGCAAAAGCTTCAATAATCGGAATTACGTCTAATTTTAGTTTGTATTTGCGCTCCAACGCAGATTCAATAACAAATTCATTTTCTTTAACAGCAGAAATAGTTGCTAGCAAGCGATTTTCTTTGGCTGTTTTTTCAATCACACGAATTTCTTCCGCTACTTGCTCAACTTGGAATTTAGGAAACGCTTGGATTTGTTCGTTAAAATCAACAAAAGTTAGTCCATCTGTTGATTTTTTTCCTTCATCTTCATTTGATTCAGGTACTTCTTTAGCCACTTTTGGAGTTGCAGGTGTCCAGTAGCTTGCTACTTCATCCGCTAAATTACTACTGAAACGCTCTAGAAATCCCTTTTCTTGACTTTGAATACGTTTGACAGCAACATTGAAATTTTCATCTAATGGTACCGTAATCACATAATTGTTTACCGCTTCATTATCATCCACAAGTTCAATCGCTAGTTCTTGTTTGTTTTCAGGTTTAATGTACACTTTTGTTGTTAAGTTGTATTTCTCAACCGTTTTTTCTTCTAAACTTTCAAAGAGCATTTTACGTGCCACTTCAAAAGAAGGACGAAATTGTTTTTTTAATTTTGCTAATTGTTTCTTTTTCATGATGTTCCCCTTTCAATACCTTTTCGATTATATGAAAAAATTTATGAATTGAACAGAGATTTTCATGAAAAAATGCAAAAAATGAGAGTAATATAAAAATAAAGCGTTTATTTTAACTGATTGATGTACTGATATTTAGGAATAATCGCTAATAAGTCGCGTGTTTTATTAATTGCCAGCACGGTGTTTTGCCATTCTTTAAGCGTATACTCACTTCCTAATCGTTCTGTTAACGATGCTAACACTTCCTCTTTCGTCCAATCACGTGCAGGATAATGTTGAATTTTATTTGCGTCAACTAAGAAAATAAAATTATCACTCAACGCATTGGTTACTGCTTCTGGAAAATTGGCTAATCGTTCTGTAATGTCCATGTAAATGGCCTCCTTTTTATTCAGTGTAGCAAGCACATCTTCTTTTGACAACTGTCATCTTTTACTTCCTAGAAAGCCATTTTTCTTGTACACTAGACTTTGAAGGAGCGAAGCAAATGGATATTTATTTAAAACGTGCCATCTTACACATCATTGATCGTGAAGCAGGTGATCCTGTTTATTCGCAAGTTGAATTAGATTTAACGGCTGAATATATACGCGATTATTTAACAAAAAAAATTCAAAAATTATCAACAGCACAAACTAAAACAGGTGTTTTAGTTGAGGACTCTACTATTGGCCAATTAGCCAACGTGGCGGAATCAGACTTCACTCAATTTAGCGAACACTTTGTTGCTCGTTGGTATGACATCTACCATCAAAGCGAAGATGCCCCTAGTGCAGACGTCTTTATCGTTTTATACGAAATGGATACAGAAATGTATGTTGCCTTTCTGAAAGTCAATTACACGGATGCTTATACGCATTTCGTTGAGGCTGATGAAACCGGCATCCAAAACAAATTAATCATTAACCGTGCTATTTTAGGTGGAAAAACACAAAAAGCAGATGAAGGCTTAACACTGAATCTAACAACTTTAGCTTATGAGCTAATCGAAAAAAAATACAGCTTTTCAGGTGACAAAGGTTTCTATTTCTCGACGAAAGTTATTGAATCTCAACCTGTTCCTTCTCTAGAAGAAAATGTCAAAGTCATCAAAAAAGTGGCGGAAAAAATTGGGCAAAAATTTGAAGCCCCTTCTTATGATATTATAGCGGATGTAAAAGAAGCGGTCTTTGATACGATTGAAGAAACGGGACAAATTGACGCGAAAGAAATTGCCGAAAAAGTGTTCAAAGATAATATTACGGCACAAATGGCATTCCAAGAAGAAGTCGTGGATAAAGGGTTTGTTAATCGCGCGCCCATGTTACGAGAAGTGAAAGAAATCTCTGAAAAAAAATATGGCAAACAAAAACTGAAATTGTCTAACGGTATTGAATTAATTGTCCCTTTAGATGTTTACCGTAATCCTGATTTAATCGAATTCGTCAATAATCCTGATGGAACAATTTCCGTCACAATTAAAAATGTCGATGAAGTGATTAATCGTCTATAAAAAAGAAAGACTGACGCAAAAAATTTAGCGTCAGTCTTTTTACTTAATTACTATTTTTTGTTTTTGAATCGTATCTTCAGTGCTGATATATTTTTCAGCATTTTCAGGATCCTGTTTAACTTTATTTAAGATTTCTTCATCTGTCGTTGTCAAAACAATCCCCACTACACCATCATTGATTTTTTCATAAGGGATAAAGGCTGTCATGCGATCAGTCGCTTGTTTTTCAGTTCCGATTTGAACAGTTTCTTTGGCATCGTATAAGCGTACAGAGTAATAGCCTACATCGGATTTATATTCTAAATAATACGTTTTTTCAATAGGTCGAGTTAAATTGGTTGTGTTGAACACTTCTTGCTCTAACTCTCGATTAGCAAGATTAATATTAATTAAATAAATACTTTTTTCTTTTGGTTCAACAATTTCATAGGTAACAACTTTCTCCTCATTACTAGGAATCGGCTTAACAATAGTCGATTCTGCACTGTTCGAATGACGATTATTATTTATGATAAAAAAGAAAGCAAACGCAATTAATAAAACAAGCGTAGCAAGTAAGCATTCTGGTTTTCTCTTTTTCATATTGTTCCCGCCCTTCTCCCGATAATTTCTTATTATATCATCTGAAATTTTTTAGAACCGTTTTTGCCCCAAACGTTAGAAATTCATGCCTGAACGTCGAAATCAAAAAAACGATTGACAATTTCTCAAGGAATTTGCCAATCGTTAGCGTTTATTTTTGAATGGATGCGAGAATCCTCCGTGCAGTTGCTTCATTCATTGTCGTTTTCTTTAATTCGTCAGCAACTTTTTGAATGTCTTCACCTTTTGCGCCAACGCTTAATGCTAAAGAGCGAGCTTGTAATGACATATGCCCTTTTTGAATTCCTTCTGATACTAAAGCACGTAAGGCCGCTAAATTTTGTGCTAAACCTACTGCAGCAATCACTTCTGCTAACTCTTTGGCCTGATCTACTGCCAATAGTTGCAATGCAATTTGTGCTTTAGGCAAAACTTTTGTTGCGCCACCTACAGTTCCTAAGGCTAAGGGAAGTTGAATCGCCCCATGCAAATGAGTATCCGTCATTGTCCATTGACTCAACCCTCGGTACTGTCCATCACGCGCCGCATATGCATGAATAGCAGCTGATGCCGCACGTGTATCATTACCTGTCGCTAAAATCACTGCTTCTACGCCATTCATAATGCCTTTATTGTGAGTGGCAGCACGATAAGTATCTAGTTGGGCAAACGTTGATGCGGCTGCAATTTTTTTAGCGACTTCCCAACCATTTTTGCCCAAAGCATCAAAAGAAATAGCACAAGAAGCATTAACTACTGCTTCTGTTGGGTAATTACTCAAAATACTGAATAAAATTTCTTCATCAAACCATTCACGAAAAACATTCGCAATACCTTCTACTATCGTATTGACTATATTAGCACCCATCGCATCTTGTGTATCCACAAGTAAATCCACGGATAGAAAACTTTCATTTTCTGGAAAATCACGAATAAGAATTTCTCGTAATCCTCCGCCACGTTTAACGATAGAAGGATAGACTGTTTGAGCTGTTTCAAATAAGACCGCTTGCTTGTTCTCAATTGTTTGGCGAATCATTTGTGCATCGTGAACATTCATAAATACAATTTGTCCACGCAATAATTTTTGTGTCATTTCACTTGTGAAACCACCGAATGAAGAGGCCATTTTAGCACCATTGCTGCATGCAGCAATCACAGAAGGTTCTTCTGTTGCCATGGGTACCACATAGGATTTTCCATTAACGATAAAGTTTAAGCCAACTCCCAAAGGCGTCGATACTTCACTAATTTGATTTTCAATCAAATGATTGGCAATCTCTTCTGATAATGCCATCGTCATCAATTCTGGTTTTTCATTGACAGTCAGCACTTTTTTTTCAATCAATTGATCTAAGCGTTCTTCTCTAGACAGCTCATAAAACTTTTTTTCAGATTTGCCTGCTCTTTCTAATAAAACAGCTAACCCTAGTCCTCCACCTACACATAAAGAAGCAATTGCATAGTGGCCATTTATCCGATTCAATTGATGCGCCGCAGTTGTCACAATACGCGTCCCACTTGCACCAATTGGATGACCTAAAGAAATGCCACCACCACAAATATTGAGTTTTTCATCAGGAATAGCCAATTCTTGTTGAACCACAATAGAAGATGCTGCAAAAGCCTCATTAATCTCAAACAAATCAATTGCATCTATCGATAAAGCGTTGCGTTCTAGAAGTGAACGAATCGCTTTAATTGGCGAAATCCCCATAATACTTGGATCAATGCCGACTTCTGTAATATCTTTAATCACAGCAAGATAGGGCAATTGATGCTTTTCAGCAAATGATTTTGATGCAAGTAAGACACCTGCTGCACCGTCGTTTAATGTAGACGCATTACCAGCAGTTACTGTGCCTTCTTCTTTAAAAACAGTGCGAAGTGTTCCTAATTTTTCAAGAGTCGTTTCAGGACGAATGCCTTCATCTTTTGCATACACTGTCTCTTCTACTTCTATTGGTAAAATCTCTTCTACAAAATAGCCTTTTGCTTGTGCTGCTGCTGCTTTTTTCTGTGAATATAACGCAAACGTATCTTGTTGTTGGCGTGTAATAGTAAATTGTTCCGCTACATTTTCAGCGGTCAAGCCCATATGCTTGCCACTAAAAGCATCTGTTAAGCCATCTTTAATCATCACTGGTTTTGGTTGGCTATAAGAGTCTGTTTGTTTATCATATTGCGACAGATAAGGTGCTTGACTCATACTTTCAACGCCACCTGCTAATACAACCTCCGCTTCACCTAATTGAATTGCTTGTCTAGCTAAGGCGATTGCTTTCAAACCAGATCCGCAAACCTCATTGATTGTTGACGCTGGAATGTCATAAGATAACCCACTATTTAACGCAATTTGGCGTGCAGGATTTTGACCATTCCCTGCTTGTAAAACATTCCCAAAAATAACTTGTTGTACTTCTTTTTGTAGCATTGGATTTCTTTTTAATAGTGCCTGTGTGACGGTTGTCCCTAACGTAACAGCCGAAACTTGATTAAATTGACCTCGATACTTTCCAATTGGCGTTCTCAAGGCATCAATAATTACAACTTCTTCCACTTTGCCACCTCCAAAATGAACTATAGCATTCTTCTGTTGAAAAAAAAACTTTCTCTTTATTATAACCATTTTTTACTAAAGATTCTTTAACAATCTTTAAATTATCTGCTATTTTTTCCCTAATTTTCACAAAAATATGTTACTTTATAAAAGTAAACTATCGTTAAAGGAGATTAACTATGACTGTTGGTATAGATAGAATCAGTTTTTTTGTTCCGCCTTATTTTATTGACATGACGGATTTAGCTCATGCTCGTGATGTTGATCCAAATAAATTCCATATTGGGATTGGCCAAGATCAAATGGCTATAAATGCCAAAACACAAGATATCGTAACTTTTGCGACCAATGCAGCCAAGCATATTTTGACAGAGGAAGATTTAGAAACAATTGATACAGTAATTGTGGCAACTGAATCAGGGATTGATGAATCAAAAGCCGCTTCTGTTGTCCTTCACCGTTTGTTAGGAATTCAACCTTTTGCTCGCTCATTTGAAATCAAAGAAGCTTGTTATGGGGGCACGGCAGGTTTGCAATTTGCAAAAAACCATGTGACTCTTCATCCTGAAAGTAAAGTCTTAGTCGTCGCAACCGATATTGCGCGTTATGGTTTAAATTCTGGTGGTGAACCAACACAAGGTGCTGGGGCAGTTGCGATGTTAATTACCGCTAATCCTAGAATTTTAAGTTTGAATGATGACAATGTGATGTTAACGCAAGATATCTATGATTTCTGGCGACCAGTTGGCCATGATTATCCACTAGTTGATGGACCACTATCAAACGAGACGTATATCAATGCCTTCCAAAAAGTTTGGCAAGAAAATACACGTCGAAATGGTTATACACTAGCCGATTATCAAGCCTTAGCTTTTCATATTCCTTACACAAAAATGGGCAAAAAAGCCTTACTTGCTATTTTAGAAAATGAAACAGAAGACGAACAAGCGCGCATTCTTGCACGCTATGAAGAAAGTATCGCTTATAGTCGCCGAATTGGGAATCTTTATACGGGTTCATTATATTTGGGCCTCATTTCACTCTTAGAGCATGCCACAAGTTTAAAAGCTGGGGATCGAATTGGGCTTTTTAGTTATGGCTCCGGTGCTGTTTCTGAATTTTTCAGTGGTCATTTAGTTGAAGGCTACGAACACTATTTGTTGGCCGATGTTCATACTGCTCTATTAGAACAACGTGTTAAATTATCAATTGAAGCCTATGAAGAATTATTTAATGACAAACTAGATACAACTATTGATGGAACATTTGATGACGATACTCTATTTAGTATCTCAGAGATTCAACATACCATTCGTTCATATCGGACAAAATAAACAGTGACATCCTTTCATGTAATATGAGGGGATGTTTTTTATTGACGAAAATTTCTGAAGATTTGAAATTTTCGATTGACTTAACGCCCCTTTTTCTCTTATACTGAATACATTCAATGTGGAGGGATTATTATGACCAATCTAAATACGCAAACACAATTGAATTACTTTTACTTTAGCTATTTTAGATAGGCTTGTAGTCGGCAATTTGGGTACAGGCGGAAAAATTATTTTCGTATCTATTTGGCTAGGGTCTTTTGTTAGCCATGTAGACACTTCCTAAATGGCTGAAAATGTTGATTTTAAGATGTTTTTCATCCATTTAGACACTTGTCTGAATGGATTTTTTATTTTTAAAAATTATTCTAGGGGGAAAAAAAATGAAAATGAAAAAATTAGTTACAACTAGCTTTGTTGCGTTGAGCGTATTTGCTTTAGCTGCTTGTGGTACATCTAACGAGGAGTCTAGTGGTGATAGCGATGCAAAAAGAGTTGGTGTTTTACAAATTGTGCAGCATGGTTCATTAGATGCAGCATACGAAGGTTTTAAAGAAGGTTTAGCTGAAGGCGGCTATAAAGAAGGCGAAAACTTAGTCATTGATTATCAAAATGCTCAAAACAATCAAGACAATTTGAAAAGTATGAGTGAAAAATTAGTCAAAGATAAGTCCGATTTATTATTAGGGATTGCTACTCCTGCTGCTCAATCGTTAGCCAATGAAACCCAAGATATTCCAATTGTTGTGACAGCAGTTACGGACTTAGCAGAAGCAAAATTAGTTGATTCCAATGAAAAACCAGGTCGTAATGTGACAGGAACAACCGATATGGTCCCAGATATTAGCAAACAAACCGATCTATTATTAAGCATCATTGATAATCCAAAAACAATTGGTATCATGTACAATGCTGGTGAAGCAAATTCAAAAATTCAAGCGAGCTTAGCAAAAGAAGCCTTGGAAAAAGCTGGTGTTGAAGTCAAAGAATTAACGGCAAACACTACCAATGATGTGCAACAAGTTACTACAAGTTTAGCCAAAGACGTTGATGGCATTTACATTCCAACCGACAATACCTTTGCCAGTGCTGCAACTGTGGTTGGTGAAGTAGCGAAAGAAACAAAAACACCAATCGTTGCGGCTTCTATTGAACAAGTAGAAGCTGGTGGTTTAGCAACATACGGTATTGATTATGAATCATTAGGTAAACAAACTGGTTTAATGGCAGCAAAAATCCTTGATGGCGATGCGACACCTAGCACCACGCCTGTAGAATACGCTAATGAATTAAAATTAGTCGTAAATGAAGAGATGGCAGAAGCGTTAGGTATTGATCCAGCAAGTATTAAAGCACCTGAATAAGGCGTTTGCGAGGACGATACTCACTCGTCCTCGTTATTATTTTATAAGATTTGAGGAATGAGTATGGATATATTAATTCTAGTACAGTCAGCGACTTCCCAAGGGGTCGTTTGGGCATTGTTAGCGATTGGTGTTTTTATCACCTTTCGAATTTTAGATATTGCAGATTTAACCGCCGAAGGAAGTTTTCCACTTGGCGCGGGGATTGCGGCAATTAGTATCACAAGTGGTTATTCACCATGGATTGCCACCTTATTAGGATTTTTTGGTGGTGTATTAGCAGGTTTGGTTTCTGGATTACTTCATACGAAATTAAAAATCCCTGCTTTGTTAGCGGGAATTATTACAATGACTGGCTTATATTCTGTCACTTCACGTGTAATGCAAGCTCCTAACATCGCATTATTAGGAGAAAAAACAGTTTTTAGTTGGTTTCAATCATTAGGTTTAAACAAAATTAATGCCACAATTATTGTTGGTACATTAATTGCTGCACTGGTTATTTTATTGCTATTTTTATTTTTCCGCACAGAAACTGGACTAGCCATTCGTGCAACTGGCGATAATATTGATATGAGTGAGGCAAACGGTATTAATACCGACAACATGAAAATGATTGGTTATATGATTTCAAACGGTTGTATTGCCCTATCAGGTGCGTTAATTGCACAAAATAATGGGTTCGCTGATTTGAACTCTGGTGTTGGGACAATTGTTATTGGGTTAGCTTCGATTATCATTGCAGAAGTTTTATTCCGTAATCAACCGTTATTGTTCAGACTAATAACGATTGTCGTTGGTGCAATTATTTACCGATTCATTTTAGCAATTGTTTTCGAATTAAATGTCGAACCAGCCGATTCAAAAATTGCCTCTGCCATCGTCTTAGTTTTATGTTTATCGTTACCACAAATTCGTGGAAAACTAGGGCTAAATAAATCAAAAGGAGGCGTGAAAAAATGACTCCCGTATTAGAAATTAAAGATTTACACCAAATTTTTGAACAAGGAACTATCAATGAAAATCACGTCTTAAAAGGCATTGATTTAACTATTCAACCTGGAGAATTTATTACGATTATTGGTGGAAACGGTGCTGGTAAATCAACTTTATTAAACAGTATTGCTGGTGCGATTCCTCCAAAACAAGGAACTATTTTACTAAATGGCAAAAATGTGACGAAAGATTCTGTCATCAAACGTTCAAAATCAATTAGTCGCGTATTCCAAGATCCAAAACTGGGGACTGCGGTTCGTTTAACAGTGGAAGAAAATTTAGCTTTGGCTTTAAAACGTGGGAAAAAACGTGGATTTAGCTTGGCTGTTAAAATGAAAAATCGTCCTTTCTTCAAAGAACAACTTGCTACGTTAAATCTAGGATTGGAAAATCGTTTAACTGCTGAGATTGGGTTACTTTCAGGTGGACAACGTCAAGCTATCACGCTATTAATGGCAACTTTGGTTCGTCCTGACTTAATTTTATTAGATGAACATACCGCTGCATTGGATCCTAAAACCTCCATTACAGTGATGGAATTAACGGATCGTTTAATTAAAGAACATCAACTAACAGCTTTCATGGTTACGCATGATATGGAAGATGCCATTAAATATGGTACTCGATTAATCATGCTCCACCAAGGACAAATTGTAGTGGATATTTCCGAAGAAGAAAAACGTCATTTAACCGTGCCACAATTAATGGAAATGTTCCAAAAAAATAGCGGTACTGAATTAAAAGATGACCAGTTATTATTAAGTTAACCAAAATTGCCCGTAGTGATTTTTTCCATCACTGCGGGTAATTTGTTATAAAAAAAGACAATTACCAAAATGATAATTGTCTTCACAACTGGGGTAGCTGGATTCGAACCAACGCATGAGGGAGTCAAAGTCCCTTGCCTTACCGCTTGGCTATACCCCAAGATTAAATATATTAAAGGGCGACCGATGGGAATCGAACCCACGAGTGCCGGAGCCACAATCCGGTGCGTTAACCACTTCGCCACGGTCGCCATCATGTCATCTTATCTAACAAATTTACTGTTAAATTCGCAACGACTCAACTATTATAACATCGCCTACTTTATTTGTCTACCTTTTTTCTGTTATTTTTCATAAGAATTTCAATTCTTCAGAACAGACGAAAAAAAATATTTCATCGCCTACTCTCATGGCGATGAAACATGTTATAATTTTTTTATCTTAATAAAAGGAAGTGTGACACAATGATAAAAGTTGGAATTATTGGTTATGGTAATTTAGGACGCGGTGTGGAGCGTGCGTTAAAACAAAATAAAGATATGGAATTAGTAGGTGTATTTACGCGACGTGCTCCAGAAACAGTTACAACAGAAGGTGCCTCAGCTTACACAATGGAAGATTTAACTGCTTATCAAGATAAAATCGATGTTTGTATTTTATGTGGCGGTTCTGCAACTGACCTACCTATTCAAACACCAGAATTAACACACTTATTTAATACAGTGGATAGCTTTGACACTCATGCAAAAATTCCTGAACATTTTGCTAATGTTGATAAGGTTGCCAAAGAAAATCAAACCGTTTCGATTATCTCTACAGGTTGGGATCCAGGTCTCTTTAGTTTAAATCGTTTATACGCACAAAGTATTTTACCAAATGGCGAAACCTATACTTTTTGGGGCAAAGGTGTGAGTCAAGGACATTCTGACGCGTTACGTCGTATTGCCGGTGTGGCTGATGCTACGCAATATACTATTCCCAATACAGAAATTATTGAACGTCTAAAAGCTGGTGAAAAGCTAACTTTAACAACACGTGATAAACACTTGAGAGAATGTTTTGTTGTTTTAGAAGAAAACGCGGACGCTGAAAAAATCAAAGAAGAAATCGTGACGATGCCGAATTATTTTGCAGATTACGATACAGAAGTTCATTTCATCTCGCAAGAAGAATTAAATCATGACCATAAAGCAATGCCTCATGGAGGTACTGTTTTGCATACTGGAACGACACATGAAAATACTAAGCAAGTGATTGAATACAACTTATATTTAGACAGTAATCCTGAGTTTACAGCAAGTGTTTTAGTTGCCTATGCTCGTGCTTGCGCTCGTCTAGCAAATGAACAAACATTTGGCGCATATACTGTGTTAGATATTGCACCTAAATATTTATCACCTATTTCAGATGAAGAATTAAGAAAAGAGTTACTATAAAATAGCAACAAACTGGAAAAACCGAGTGTTTTCCAGTTTGTTTTTTTATTTAAAAAATCGTAGGAATCATGCCTCCATCTAATCGCAAGGCAGCTCCTGAAAATGAACGAGATGCCGGACTTGCTACGAAGACGACAAAGCGTCCAATTTCTTCTGGACGAATCAAACGTTGAATTTGCGATAAGGGTCGATGATTTTTCATGAAATCTGCTTCCCAGTCGGCTTCATCTAAACCACTTCCTTGATACATGGTAACTAACATGTCGTGCACACCTTCAGTTAAGGTTGAACCTGGCAAGATTGTATTCACAGTGACATTGGTCTGTTTTGTTAATCTCGATAAACTTTTGGCTAAGGATAAATTCATGGTCTTCGTCATACTATATTGTGCCATTTCACCAGAAGGCATCAAAGCTTCTTCACTAGCTATAAATAAAATACGACCGAAATCATTGGCAAGCATCTTTGGTAAATAAAATTTCGCCAGAGCATTTCCAGCTAAAACGTTTGTAGTAAAATACGTTTTCCAAACTTCATCCGTAATCTCAAAGTAATCTATTGGCTGAAAAATCCCCATATTATTAATCAAAATATCAACCTCTGGAAATGCAACGAAAAGTTGTTCTCTTTGTGTGTCTTTGGATAAATCAAATGGTGCCGCTTGCGGATTAGTTTCAGGAAATTGTTGTTTTAATTCGTGAACTACCTCTGAAACAGCTTCGGTCTGTCGTCCATTAATAATCACACTAGCTCCTTCACGTGCAAATTCTATTGCAATAGCTTTCCCAATCCCTTTCGTTGACCCTGTGACTAAAACTGTCTTATTTTTTAAATATAACTCCATGTTTTCCCCTCCTTAAAAATCAAATATATCTGGATCTGGTCCCACACGTAAGTTTTCGTTCAATTCGTTCAATCGCGCCATATCTTCCGAAGCTAATTCAAAATCAAAAATTGCAGCATTGCTCAACATTCGATTGGAATGAATGGACTTTACCACTAATAAAATATCTTGTTGCACCTCCCAACGCAAAATAACTTGTGCTGCTGTTTGATGAACTTTTTCAGCAATTTCTAAAATCGTGGGATGAGTTAACAACTCGCCTTGCATTAATGGTGACCAAGCTTGAATATGAATGTCATGTTTCCGGCAAAATTCTCGTAATTCGTTTTGTGCTAACTTAGGATGTAATTCAATTTGATTCAATACAGGTTTCACTTTAGCAAAAGAAAATAACCTTTCTAAATGATGAATTTGAAAATTACTTACACCGATAGCTTTAATTTTTCCTTCATCATACAATTCTTCCAATGCAGACCAAGCTGCTTCAAATGCATTATTTCCTGGCCAATGAATCAAATACAGATCTACGTATTCCAATTGCAAACGTGCTAAACTTGCTTCGAAAGCTGCTTTTGTTTCTTGTTTTGTTAAATGATTATTCCAAACTTTAGTTGTAATGAATAAATCTTCACGTTGTAAACCAGTTGCCTTTAGCCCTTCTTGAATTCCCAAACCTGTAGCCGTTTCATTGCCATATATTTCTGCTGTATCAATTAAACGGTAGCCATTCACAATGCCAGTTTTAACAACTTCGGCAGTTTGTTCTTCAGGAATTTGAAAGACACCTATTCCTAATCCCGGTATTGATGTTCCATTATTTAGTTTTATTCTATCTGTTAACGATTGAATCATGTGTATCATCTCCTTGAAAATTTCTATGTGTATCATATAATGAAGATACTTAGATGTATAGTACGTACTTTTTTGTATGATACACACTCAAAAGTATGTATTGGATAAATAAAGGAGTTTGGAATAAAAAATGACAGAAAAAATTTATAATATTGGTGTTGAAGCAACAATGGACGTTATTGGAGGAAAATGGAAACCGATTATTTTATGTAATTTACGTGAAGCACCGTTACGTCCAAGTGACCTTCAACGCAAAATTCCTGGTATTAGTCAGAAAATGCTCACACAACAATTACGCGAATTAGAACAATCAAATATCGTTCATCGCAAATCGTACAATCAAGTTCCGCCTAAAGTCGAATATGCCCTAAGTCAGTATGGTCAAACCTTAAGTACTGTGTTAGATAGCTTGTGCGAATGGGGTAAATTACATGTCAATACCTTACAAAAACAAGGACACCAGATTATTCTTTTGGAAGAGGAATAAAAAAACTGATTTGAGTCTTGTTACTCAAATCAGTTTTTTATTAATACGCTAGGCGATAAATAAATTCTTTCAAAATTTCTTTGCCGCGTTCTAAATCTTCCGCAGTGGTATACTCATACGGAGAATGTGAAATGCCATTGCGACTTGGAACAAATAATAACGCTGTTTTGGTCACAAGATTCATGACCTGGGTATCGTGGCCAGCACCACTTGCCATTTTTTCGTAGCTACTATTTTTATCGTGGCAAATTTCTTCTAATAATGATAAGAAACCTTCATCCATTTTTTCAGAAGGTTCATTTAACCAGCGTTCTACGATAATCATTGTTTCTTGTTTTGCAACATACGCCTGTAGTTTTTCTTCAAAGTCATCCAATACCTCTGCATTGATATGACGGACATCAATAGAAAAAACAGCTTTTCCGGGAATAACATTGACTACATTAGGGCTTAACTGTATTTCTCCAACGGTATATACAAAAGGCTCTCCAATTTGTTGGGCAACATTTTCTAAATAAGTAATCAATTGAATCGCATGTTTGAAAGCATCTTTACGCATCGACATAGGAGTTGTTCCTGCATGATTCGCTTCGCCATTAATTGTTACAGTAAATTTCTTTTGAGCCACAATTCCTGTTACAAGTCCAATTTGTTTTTGTTTGATTTCTAATACAGGGCCTTGTTCAATATGGATTTCAGCAAAACTGATAGGCATTTGCGCCTTCCCTATCGGAAATTTGGCTTTTAACGGTGCCAATGCCTTTTCACGCTCCTCGATAAAAGAGAAACCCTCTCGATCTTGCAGTTGTTTTATATCCGGTAAGGCATCAATCACATTCAATGAACCTGAGAAATTCATGGGAAAACGACTACCTTCTTCTTCAGAAAAGATCAATACTTGCAAATCATATGTCGGTTGACCATATTGCTCAACCAATTCTTTTACAGAAACAATCGCTGCTGCGACACCGTATACCCCATCATATTTACCAGCATTTACTACGGAATCAATATGACTACCTAAAGTCACAGCGCCTTCTTTTGTGCCTTTAATCGTTAAAATACCATTGCCCATTTCATCAATAGCCACATCCATACCTAATTTTTGAGCAAGTCCTAAGAGATAGTCTTGCGCTTGTGTCCAGCTTTCTTGGTAAACCAACCGCGTGATTTGCGGTACTGGATCATTCGTAAAAGTTGCTATTTTTTCGATGATGTCATGAACCGTTAATTCTGATTGAACCATTTAATCACATCCTTTTAGCACTAGTATAACGTAAACAAAAGAAAAACTCTCAAAAATTTCTTTTCGAGAGTTTTTCCGTTAATTCGCAAATAATTGTTGGCCAAAGTACTCACCTTTTTTTAAGCCTTTTTGGCAAGCATACAAGCCATTACCAATCGGAATTGTGTATTCGTTTAGTTTATCTTTTCTACCCATTAGTTGTAGCATGGGAATATATTGTTCTTCAGGATTTTGAGTAAACGCAATAAATAACAAACCAGCATCAATAGTACCGGTTATCTCGTCAATCCCATTTTGATAAGAATACGCCCGCCGATGCATTTTCTTTTTAACATCTTTGGCTAATTTAACATGGGAATCAATCGGCTGTTTAGACAAAATGACCGGTTCAAACTCTTCTTGACGCCCATAAGCTGCCCCAGATTCTTTTTTACGTCCAAAGGTATCTTCTTGATCTAATAAACTTGAACGATCCCAAATTTCCAAAAGCATCTTGATTTTCCGATAACCGAGATAGGTCCCTTCTTGAAACCACGTTGGTTCTGTCTGATCGGCCCACACAACTGCATCATAGCCTGTTTTTGTATCATGTTCAACATTTGCTGTTCCATCTTTGAAACCAAATAAATTACGAGGTGTTTCGTCTTTGCCACCTTTGATAAATCCGTTTTCTAAAAAACGAACTGTTGCTCGTCCCGAACTCATTCGAATTAAATTACGCACGGCGTGGAACGCAACTTGCCGATCATCAGAACAAACTTGGAATAAAATATCTCCATCCGACAACTCTGATTGCAACGAATCGTGCGCCATCTTAGGCATTGAATTGAGATAAATAGGTTTCTTATCGCGAATGCCAAAACGGTCGACACCATCTTTTTCAAACAAAGACAGACCATAACCAATCGTAATCGTTAAATTTTGTGCATTTAAGCCTAAACTATCGCCAGTGTCATTCGGCGGCAATAGCTCATTGTTAGGATTTTCCATGGTTTCACCTTTAGTAACGGTTTGTGCAAGCATGGTCCAATCTCTTAATAGTTGTTTTACTTCTTTCACAGTGTTTAAGGTCAAATCAAATGCAACAAAATAACCATATTCTTGTTGCGGGGTAACAATCCCTGCTTGATAGGTTCCAAAAAAATCAACGACTTGCTGTGCATTTGTCTGTTTAGTCGCTTGTTGCAACAAGTCTATTGAAGTTGTCACGCCAGAAGTAGCCGCAACAATTCCTACACCAGTCAGAGCAGATAATTTTAACATGTCACGCCGAGAAATCTTTTTTTCAAATAACTTGTCTTCTTTCTTACTCATTTTTTTCAATCCTTAATTAAAAATTGCGCCGGTTTTCGCCATCAATTCAGCTAGTGTTGATAATTCTGTACTGATTTCACGAATCTGTTCTTTACTCAATTCTGTATAATCCACATAACTATCACCAGATTGATAGGCTGCTAATTTTTCTTCCATTGTGTTGAATTGCGTGTCTAATTGGTTTGCTAATTCTTCGTCATTTTCATTCAAGGCAGGAATAATTGCTTGATAAACAACTTTTGAGCCTTCTACGTTAGCTGCTAAATCGGATAAATCGGTATGTGAGTAGGCTTCTTCTTCCCCAGTAATTTTTGTCGTCGCTGCTTCATTCAGTAATTCCATCGCCCCAGCAACCATTTGTGTTGGTTCCATTTCCAACGTTTTTACTTGGTCGTCTAATTTTTTAACATCAGCATCTAATTTATCCGCAAATTCTTTCATGCCTTCTGTCGTATTATTTTCCCACAGCGCACGTTCAATTACATGGAAACCAGTCCAATCGGCTTCAGAGTCAACATCATTAATACGTGCATCAATATCAGGATCTAAATCACCAAAGCTTTCTGCTACTGGTTCAATTCGTTCATAAAATACACGTGATTTCACATATTCTGTTTTTGCTGCCTCAATGTCATTATTGCGTACCGCATCCGTGAATTTTTTTGTTGCAGTGACTAATAAATCACTTTGTTCTTGCAAATAGCTTTGATAATTTTGAACTGCTTGATCTAGAACTTCTGATGTTTTTGCTTTTGTTTGTTTGGCATTTTCTAATTTCGTTAATGAGTCTTCTAAACCAGTAACATTTTCAGCAATCACTTCAAAATCAGGTTTATCGTATTGTGCACCATAAAAGATTGGTGTTTCATATTTTTCGACCGTGCTGTATTCTAACGGATAGGCTTTACGAACATCATTTTCAAACGCTAACCAATGTTTGTGCATCGCTTTTGAATTATCAAGTAACGCTTTAGCATCTTGTTTATCTACGGCATCTTTAACTGTTGCTAATTCATCACGCATCGTTTGAATTTCTTTTTTTAAGGCTGCGTCATCGACATCGTTTGCAGCAACTTCACTAGTTGTTGTAGATGTTGCTTGTTCTTCTGTTGAATCAGCAGATTTAGTTGTGGTTCCACATGCACCTAACACCATTGTTGATACGAATAAGATACCTAAAATTTTATTTTTCATGAGAATTCTCCTTTTTTCTTTGAAGTAGATAGACAATAATAATCCCAATAATTAAGAGTTGCGGGATAAATGAAATCCATGATGGATAGATACTCAATGCCGTCACAGTTGGTAAATAGGTTTCTACCTGATTTGGCAATTGGTTGGCTAATTGTAAACTATGAATTCCCGAGCCCATAAATTTAATTGCTAAGTAAAAAATCACTAAACTAGATAATGTGAAGAAAGCTTTTAACGGTAAGCGACGTTCAAAAACAAATAAAACAATCGCAACCACAGCTAATAAAAATGTCCCCAATAAAAATCCAGCAATCAATTGTTGCATAGAAACTTTTCCTACTAAACCGATAATAAAAATAACAATTTCTAATCCTTCACGAATCACTGCTAGAAAGGCTAACGCGGCCAACCCTACAACTCCACCAGTCGCAGAATTTTGACTTTTTTCTTTGTAAAAGCTTGTCATTTTTTGTACATCCGATGATTTGTGCATCCAGATTCCAACAAATACTAGCATTACACTTGAAAAAACACCTGAATAGCCGTTAATCAACTGACTATTAGTCCCAAAGGCAACCACTGATAAAACATAATAAACCAATACACCAATCGCTAAACTCGTTAAACCACCTAAAACACTGCCTCCTAGAATCCAACGTTTTGCTTTTTTACTGTTTTCTCGTTGTTTAACAACTGAAAGCAATAAACTGATAATCAACATTGCTTCTAAACCTTCGCGAAAAGGAATCATTGCTACATCAATTATCGAATAGTCAGCTGAATCAATCGATGACAACTCTTTTTGCATGTCGTCAATGGTTGCTAGAATGGCTTCTTTATTTTTAGTTTCAGCAGCATGTTTTAAATCCAATAAATTTTTTTCTGAATGATCGTAAATCGCTTGTGAACGACTAACTACATCTCCTTCTACGGATAACCATTCGGAAGCTAATTGCTCGGTTGTCACTTGTACTTCTTCCCAAGATTCCTCTTGAACCATTGTCTTTAGTTGCACCAACTTATTGATATATGCTCCTAGCGAATGCTCTTGTTGATTCATTGCCACAATAGCTTGTTCCAGAGCAATTAGCTCTTTTTTAGCTTCAGTTGAATCCTCCAACAATAAGGCAATTGATGCTTGTCCAACTTTTAAATCAATTTGTTGAGCGACAGTGGTATTTTTCTTTTTGGCTGCTTGCTTTTCCATAGTCCACCACTTTTTTACTTCCTGGTACGTTTGCTCGGCTTTATCAAAATCAGCTTGATCCACCCAAGACAGCGTTTCTTCAATACTCGCTGTCGGTTGAGCAATATCGAACGCTATTTCGTCAGCACGATGATTTGTCGTAGTCAAAAAAGCAAAAAACAAACTCACACTAAGGAAAATTTGCACAAGCATTCTTCTCTTGTCCACGATGATTTTCTAACCTCCTATCCACCTAATTGAGAATCATTCTCATGATAATCCTTTAACATTTTATTTGTCAACACTTTTTAATCGTTGACATCAAAGTATTTTAGGATTAAAATTTCATTAGTTGAGAATGATACTCATTTAGAAAGAAGGAAATTATCATGGCATTAGGACCAGGAAGTATTGCATTGATTGTCACTGCAGGTTTAATTGTTTTTGGGCCAAAAAAACTACCTGACTTAGGTCGTTCAGTTGGTGAAACATTACGTGAATTTAAAAAGGCAACTTCTGGCATGTTGAGTGACGAGGAAAAAATAGCGTCCAAACAAACATATCAATTGAAGCGAAATTCTACGAAAAAAACAGCCCACTATGTTGTAAAAAAATCAGAGAATCATGATTTAAAACAATGACCATTCTTGAACATCTCGCAGAATTACGGGGACGATTGATTCAAGTTGCTTGTTTCTTTTTTATCGGATTTTTTGGAGCTTTTTTCTTTATCAATCCAACTCTCGTTCATTATTTAAAAGCACAAATTCCCTTTTCTTTAACGTTATATACGCTACGAATTACAGAAGGGTTAGAATTATCTTTTGAATTGGCGGCTCTTTTAAGCACGATGTTCATTTTTCCCATTATTTTATGGAATATTTGGGCCTATATAAAACCTGGCTTATATCCTGAGGAACAACAGCTTGGCAAAAAATATTTTCCCTATATTTTG
Source organism: Enterococcus sp. DIV2402 (assembly GCF_017426705.2). Taxonomy (NCBI): domain Bacteria; kingdom Bacillati; phylum Bacillota; class Bacilli; order Lactobacillales; family Enterococcaceae; genus Enterococcus; species Candidatus Enterococcus lowellii. The sequence goes on from NZ_CP147251.1 coordinate 2,570,748, forward strand.
TTTCTATTCATCATCGGAATTGTATTTGGATATTTCGTAGTTTTTCCTGTTACAGTTGAAGCAATGTTACATTTTTCAATTAATCTAGGACTTACACCACTGATTACCTTAAAAGATTATGTCTTACTACTAGTGAAACTAGTATTTTCATTTGGTGTCTTGTTTCAGTTACCAGTTTTATTAGTATTGCTAGCAAAAACGGGACTAATCACCTCCCTATTTATGAAGAAAAAGCGAAAATATGCCTATTTTATTATTTTAGTCATCGCAGGTATTTTAGCACCACCAGAATTGACTTCTCACCTCGCAATGACCTTACCACTCATTGGCCTATATGAATTGAGTGGCATTCTTGTACAAAAAATGGAAAAAGACTCGTAGTTTCGTGAATGAAACTACGAGTCTTTTATTTATGCATTTTCCGATGCTCCTGATACTGCGTCAACGTCACCATCTTGATGATCATTAACCGTAGCGCTTGTTGCAGCATCTACATCACCAACTAATTTTTGACCCGTTTGTTGTAAATACCAATCAATCGTTGGTTTTAAATCCCAAATATATTCATTGATACCAACATAATTCCCTTCGTCATCATGAATTGCTTGGTAATTGTGGACCACATATTTATCTGGACCATGTGTTGGTACATGAACTTTTACGCAATCTTGTGCGCCTGAACGTAGTTGTTGGATGACCCATTCCACACCTTTATAAACACGTTCTGGATGGCACTTAGCTAACGGGTTACCAACTTGGCCTGGCGTACGAGACGCCAGCATATCTTCTGCTTCTTTTGTATAATTGTAATATAAGAATTGATTATTATTGTCGGCATAAGTCAATTCCATCGGCATAGAGGAAAGGAAATAATTTAATTGATCTACAGTTAATAAGCCACGATTCAATTTCACATACTCGCTACCTTCTGCGGGTTGAACAATTTCTGATGCTTGTTCTAGCCAATCATCAGCATACATATCGACACCTTCAACCGTCGTATCAACGGTGCCTGTAGCGAATAAATCTTCTGGTTCTGCCACTGGTGCTCCTTGTACTACTGTTACAACATTAATAAATTGAATGAATTTTTCTAACGTTGTTTGTAAAAAATCAACGGTACGTTTTTCTTTTAACTCACCTTTTTCATCAAAAGCTTCTTTAACTTTGCCTAATAAAAATTCATTTCCTGGCATCACCATTGCATTCACACCCGGTGCATCCAAAATTTGGCGTAAATGAAGCTGCGCACGAGAGGAGCCTTGATCGTAATAGGAAGCTCCTACAATCATCACAGGTTTATTTTCTAGTGGATGAATTTTGAATGATAACCACTCTAAAACACTCTTCAACGCTGCTGGAATAGTATGATTATGTTCTGGTGTCGCGATAATAACGCCATCTGCTTGCAAAATTTTATTACTTAGTTTTTGAATTGGGGCACTATTGGTTTGATCGTCACTTTGGTTAAATAATGGGATATCTTTAATTTCTAATACTTCTAATTCAAATAGATTCCCAAAATGTTTTTTGATATACGTTAATAACTTTCGATTATACGATAATTCCGCATTTGATCCGACAATACCTACTAATTTCATATTGATTCACTCCTTTATACTTCTTCCCAAGAAAAGTTTTCTGCTGCTTTTTTGTTCATCTCATGTGCATGGGTTAATTGCTTCATAATTTCGACAAAAACTAAGAAATCAGTAAATAATCCTTCTAATTGCTCAATTTGTTCAGGATTTTTCAATTTGTTTTCATCGTCAAATGCTTGCAAAGAATGGCTTAACAAAAATTCTGAACTTGGCATGATACGTGCCTTTAATTCTGGAGCATCTAAAATTTGACGTAAGTGCATTTGAGCGCGTGAAGAACCTAATGTACCATATGAAGCACCTGTGATCATGACAGGTTTATCGACAAACGGATAAATTCCATACGACAGCCAACTTAATGCATTCATCAAAGATGCAGGTACTGCATGATCGTATTCAGGTGTACTGATAATTACGCCATCCGCCGCTTCAATTTTATCTGCTAATTGTTGCACGGTTTCAGGAACCTGAATTTCTGCTGGTTTATTAAAAATTGGAATGTCTTTAATCTCGACAATTTCAATTTCTGCTTTATCAGCAAAATGTTTCTGCATAAAATGTAATAACTGACGATTTGTTGAATGTTCTGAGTTTGTGCCAACGAGGCCAATAAGTTTAACCATGTAATAACTTCCTTCCTTTTTTATAAATATTTTTCAATCCCGTTTGAATACAGGATGTGTTGATTTTTAGTAATAATGATGCCATCTATAGTGGGTAATTGATTTAGTTCACTCAAAATGTCTGCTGCTGTTTTTCCGAATAAACGTGTTGTCCAAATTTCACCATCCAAGGAAATCTTAGAGACAATTGTCAAACTCACCACATCCGTTTCAGCAGGATAACCTGTTTTGGGATCTAAAATATGATGATATGTTTTGCCATCTTGCTCTAATTGCCGTTCATAGATTCCTGAAGTCACAATCGAACAATCTTTCACTTTTAAAGTCAGTGCATATTGATTTCGTGCTGCAAAAGGGTTTTGTACGCCAATTTTAAAATAGCCTGCTCTTCTCGTTGGACAAGTACCAAAAACGACTAAATTTCCCCCAAGATTGATAATTCCTGATTGTGCACCTTGTTCTTTAAAATATTGAACCAATAAATCAGCAAAATAACCTTTTGCTAAAGCCCCTAAGTCAATCGCCATCCCTTTTTCTGTTAAATAAACTGTTTGATGTTCTTCATCAAGCTGAATATGATGCGGATTGGTTTTTCGTAACAAAGCTTGAATATCATTAGTTGTTGGGATATGTGCATCATCAAAACCGATGCGCCAGCTTTGCACTAAAGGACCAATCGCAATATTTAAGCGGCTACTGGAGGCACAGCTATGATGCGTACCAACTTTGATTAATTCATATAATTGTGGATGAACTTTTACAGGTTCAATACCTGCACATTGATTCACAAATGTTAGTTCAGAAGCCATGGAATTCGCACTAAAGCGTTCTTCATAAATTTTTAGTCGTTGATCAGCCTCTTCTAAAAGTGGTTCTGGGTTTGCGTGATTGATTGTTAATTGAATAATCGTTCCCATGCGCCGAATGATTTTCGTTTTCTGCATGTTTTCGCCTCCTTCAATCTAGCCTTGTTTCACTTGTTCTTCAAGGAGTGCAAGTTCATTTAAAGCAATTTGATTCCGATTGATTTTGGAATAGGCGCGTGCATCGTAAATTAATTCAAGAATGATGGCTTGCTCTTCACTTGTCACAATAGCATTTTTAGCTAATTGAACAGCAGCTCTGGCTAAATAATAAGTTACGTGATTATCTGAACAAATAGTTACAGCATAGTGTAATAACGCATTACTTAACTCTAACTCTTGAATGTGTGCATAAAATACCCCACTTTGAAAAACAATGTGTAAAACACGCCAAGTATCTTCCATATCTTTAATTGGGTATTGATAAATTTGTTCTAAAACCTTGTTGAAATAAAATTCAGCTTTTTCCTCTTGCTCTTCTCTCAAATAAATCATCCCAATTCCGGTATAAGCTAATAAACGAAAAATAGGTTGGCTTTCTGTTAATAAAATTTGGTCAAAGACAAACATAATATCCATGACTGGTTCATTTTGAAAAAACATGATAAAACCTTTTAAATAATAATAGCGTAAAACGGCATTGGCTTCTTCGGCTTCAATCAATGTAATACTTGCTAACAAATCAGCAGCTTGCTGATATTCACTCGTAATTAAGAAAAATTCTGCTTGATTCATTTTTTCTGTAATTTCTGAATTAGGAATTTCAACTTTCGGAAATAACTCACCTAAGGATAGGTTCAATCGCTTGCATAATTTTAATAAAATTTTCAATGTCGGTATTTGTCCATTATTCTCAAAACGACTTAAAGTTGCTTGGGTACAAATACCATCTGCTAATTCACTTTGAGAAATCCCTAATGCTTTTCTAGCTTCAACAAAACGTTCAATATTCATTGCCTCACCTCTTTAAGAAAACATAAGATTGATAATATTTTCACATTACATCACAAATTCTACTATTCACAAACTTATTTGTCAACGTTCTCATATAATTTTTTATATAAAAAACAATTACTATAAAGTAAAAAGTGTAAAAAAACATTATGTATCAACAAAAATCTATTATTTAATATAATTTATTATATAAAAAACGAATAATGATTTTATTCTCATTACTCGTTTAATCGATGGTATCCAAATAAATTGTGAAAATAATTTCATTTTCTTCACTTTCTACATGAATGGTTCCTCCATGTAGTTCAACCATTTCTTTCGTAATTGGTAAACCTAGTCCTGTTCCCCCAGTTGTTGTTTGTCTTGCAGTATCAATGCGATAAAAAGGTTCAAAAATACGTGTCAGCTTTTCTTTAGGGATAGTTTTCCCACGATTCGTTAATTGAATACTGATTTTCTCATCAACAATATTTAAAGATAAGTGCAATCTTGTATTTTCATAACTATAATTAATCGCATTACGAATTAAATTATCAAATGCACGTTCCATTTTTTCTAAATCAATTAAACAATGCACCTCTTTTTGCAATGATAATTCCCAGGTTAATTGTTTTTCTTGCATCACAGGTAAAAATTCATAACTTAATTGTTCTAACATCACACTCAAATCGACTTCTTCTTTTTCCAAAGTCATTGAGGTTAAATTGAATCGAGTAATTTCAAAAAATTCACCAATCAATTGTTCTAAGCGCTCGGCTTTTTCTAAAGCAATATTAGTATAACGGGCACGCAAGTCCGTCGATAATTGTGGCTCTTCACGTAATAACGTTAAATACCCGATAACGCTAGTCAACGGTGTACGTAAGTCATGTGCTAAATAAACAATCAAATCATTTTTTCGTTGTTCAGCTTCTTTCGCTGCTCGCTGGTCCAATAAATTGCGTTCACGAATTTCATTCATTTCATTTTCTACATCAACTAAATTCGTCGATAAATGAATGGGGCGCTCTGGTTCTGTCACTAATTGATTCGTGGCTTGAATCGTTTCGTCCAGATAACCTAGGGCTTTTTTGATAAAATAAGTCGTCAGGATAATCCAAGCACCTAATCCATACACCACGATACTTGGATACAAAATGGCTTCAATGAATTTCAACAGTTCGTAAATAGGATCTCCATCATACCAGATACGAAAACGAGCGAAGTATTTAATAACCACAGGAACGATAATCATTGGAACGACCAGTACTATCAAACTTAAAAAGTACCTAGTCAATAAATTTTTAGCTAATTTACTTTGAATTTTCAATCATATAACCTACTCCCCAAACCGTTTTAATAAATTTTGGTTTTCGTGGTAATTCATGTAGTTTTTCTCGAAGTCGGGCGATATGTGCCATGACAGTATTGTTATTTTCTAAATATTTTTCTTGCCAAACTACTTCAAATAATTCTTCTGAAGTCACAACTTTTCCTTGCTGCTCAAAAAGATAGACTAAAATTTTAAACTCGATGGGTGTTAATTTAATTTCTTCTCCATATAACCAGCATTGATGACTTGCTGTTGAAACGATTAAGCCTTCTTTTTCAAATTCATCGATCGATTCTTGCTTTGATGAATTGTATCGTTGATAACGACGTAATTGTGTTTTAATACGCGCTACCACTTCTAAGGGGTTGAACGGTTTAGTAATATAATCATCTGCCCCTAAACTCAAGCCGGTAATCGTATCTATCGCTTCTCCTTTAGCCGTCAGCATTAATACTGGGAAAAAATATTCTTGACGAAGTTCTTGCAAAATCGAAAAACCATCTTTATCTGGTAACATCACATCTAATACTAGTAAGGAAACAGGATATTTTTTTATATAAGCAAGTGCATCCAGACCATTATAAAAAGTAACAACTTGATAGCCTTCATTTTGTAAAAACGTGGTTAATAAATTGGCAATTGCTTGCTCGTCATCGACTACTACTATTTTATCTGTCATTTTTTCACCTCATGTTTCTTCTCTAGGTCTATTATACATGAGGGCCGTTCATTTGATAGTACCGATTTTTCTCATTAGCCAAATGCCCAATAAGCAATTCCTTCTTGTTGAAACGTTTCGTCTGAAAATACTTGCTGATAATGATTTTTTTCAGGTGAATCATTCGGATCAAGTACTATGATTTGTCCTTGATTATTCATCATAAGTACCATAATATGACCCGTTGTTGTAAATGTTCCAGGATTAACAGAAACGATCACTGCCTTATGATTACTCGCTTGTTCTTTTGCTGCTTGGAAATCATTACCTAATGCTTGATAATTTACTTGATAATGCCTACTAAAATCTTCAAATATTTGCCATGATGTTCCTTGTCCAGCAACGAAATAATTATTTTGTGCCCAATCTAAAATATCTGTCGGTAAAACCTCTTTTCCTTGTACATAAGCTAATACCATCGCCAACGAAACAATTGCACAACCATTTGTTGCTAAATCATCTTGTTTTGAATCAAAACCATACGCAATATCGGCCCAACGTGGGTCTCTTTGTAAAAGTAACGGTATTTTTACGTTTAATTCTTGATTGGCTTGTTTTTGGAAAGCAATTAGCTCCTCTTTTTGATACGTTTGTTGCGTGGGCTTTTTCAAATAAAAATAACCAGCTCCTCCAATAATTAAAACAATTAACCAAATGATTGGCGTTTTTTTCTTTTTCATTTGTGCTCCTCCTCTACTTCTTTAGAATAACAAAGTTTTTTAGAAGAGTTATTGCTGTTTTGCTGTGATTTTCTCCGATTTTTATGATAAATTCTTACAAATTTATGACAAAAATACGCTAAATGGAACCCTTTTAGCTAACCTATCTCTCAATTTTTGTATTTTATAAGCCCAAGCGGATGATGTTTTATAAATCACAAAAGTATTAATCCCATTAAGAAAGGATAGTTTTATGTCAATCAGTAGGACAAGCGAATTTACTTGATGAGCTGGCTGATTTTATTCATTAGTTGAACCATTATGAAAATGCCTATGAAATTTAGAAGTCTACGGGAACTATCTAAAACTTGGATGACCGACTTGCTAAAAATGATAAAAATAATGAAGCACACTAAGTTTTGCGCTTAGTGTGCTTCGTTATTTTTAGGTAGCTGTCTTTTTATTAATAATTTTTCTGTCTCTACTAAATCTAATGGTCGACTATAATAAAAACCTTGAATTTCATCGACATCATTGATAACTAAACTGTCAAACTCTTCTTGTGTTTCTACGCCTTCTGCAACTACGTGTAAGCCTAAATCTTTTCCTAACTGAATTACTGTATGAACTAGCTTTTGTTCTTTAAAATTTTGAGAAATCCCTTGAATTAACGACTTATCAATTTTCAAAATATCTAAATCTAGTTTCAATAGATACGATAGTGAAGAATAGCCCGTCCCAAAGTCATCCAACGCAACTTTAATCCCATTTTTTTTCAAAATATCTAGGGCTACTTGAACCTGTAATTCATTGGTCATCAAAATGCTTTCAGTAATTTCAATTTGAATCCACGTTGTTTCAACATTAAATTCAGCTAAAATGTCTAAAAATTTTTCTGCAAAACATGGTTGCACAAATTGACAAGCCGATAAATTCACTGAAACAGGAATTGGTGTATAGCCTTTGTTCACCCAAAGTTTAATTTGTTTACATACTTGCCGTAAGACCCATTCGTTCAATTCACTAGACATGCCAATTTCTTCAGCAAGTGGAATAAATTCTCCCGGAGAAATACATCCTAGTGTAGGATGCTGCCAACGAATTAATGCTTCTAATCCGGTGACATAATCATTTTTAGGACAAACTTTAGGTTGATAAACAATATAAAATTGTTCATCATACGAAGCTTCTCTTAAATCGTTTTGAATTTGAAATAACCGCTGATCGGAACTGTCAATTAAACGCGTTGAAAATAGATAGGCATTTTTTCGTGTGTTTTTCACTTCATACATTGCTGCATCCGCGTTTTTCATCATATCATCTTTGGTTTCGCCTGACTCTGGAAAAATGGCCACCCCCACACTACACGTCATCCAAATGGTTAAGTTTTGAATGACAAAAGGTTCCTTAAATTGTTGTAGAAGTTTTTCTGCCGCTTGTTTTAGAGAAGCGATATTTTCTGTTTGATAGACAATCATCCCAAATTCATCGCCACCGATACGAGCAACTAGTCCTGTATCCCCCACAAATTCCATTAAACGTTGCGATACTTTAATTAATAATTGATCACCAATCGCATGTCCTTTCGTATCATTGATGTATTTAAAACTATCTAAATCAATAAATAAAATACCAAAATGTTGGCCATTTTTGTGAGCTTCTTCAATACAAGTCGTTAATTTATGGTCAAACATGCGTCGATTAGGGATTCCTGTTAAAGAATCCGAATTGGCTAACTGTTGAATTTTTTCCTCATTGTTTTTTTGGCTAGTTATATCATAGCGAATCGCCATATATTGAAAAATTTCGCCTTGTTCATCAAGCATCGGAACAATCGTGGCATCTGTCCAATAGTAAGAACCATCTTTTTTTCGGTTTTTTATTTCGCCATGCCAAGTTTTTCCTTGAAGAATCGTCTCCCACAGCTCTGTAAAAAATTCTTTCGGGTGATACTTAGAATTAAGAATTCTATGTGTATGCCCAATCAATTCATTTTTTTCATAACCAGACATTTCACAAGAATGCCTGTTTGCATAAGTAATTCTGCCAGCAGTGTCCGTAATAACTAAAATAACTGAATTATTCAATGCTTGATGAAGATAGGATAAATCATCCAACGTATGGAATAATTCTTGGTCTAATTGATCGGCTTCAATGATTGTTCCAAGAATCATCCATCCTTCATTTGTATCAATGCCATAACTAAATATAATTAAAGGTATTGTCCTACCATCATATCTATTGATAACTACTCGTTTATAACTTGCTCGTTTTTTCTTTGTCATTAATTTAGAAAAATAATGAGCAACCTCATTATTAATATAACGAGATAAAATTGAACGATAATCTTTTCCTTGAATTTGTTCAGCTTTTCCGTCAACTAATTCAAAAAAATGATTATCATAAAAATAAATATTCCCTTTTTGAATTCGAAAGACAATTTGTTTCATCTGTGCACACTCCAAGTTAATAATTTAATTATTATAACATGCAAAAATAAAATTTATAAATCATAATATATTAAAAACTACTGAGAAATAATTCATATCACCCAGTAGTTTCCTAAAAAATAATTATTTTACAATACAAAATCCTCGTCACGGATGATTCCTTCAATAACAATGTTGGTATCGCCAATTAAATTCAATGCTTGATCTGAAACTTCAACTTTTAAGACACCGCCTAACACATGTAAAACAACAGGATCTTGTTGAATCAGTTCTCTTTTTCTTAAAGCATAAGCGGTGGAACCTGAACCAGTACCACAAGCTAATGTGAAGTCTTCCACACCGCGTTCAAATGTGCGCACGATAACTTCTTGATTATCTAAATCGTAAAAATTAACATTGGCACCTTTTGGTAATTTTTCCCAAAAACGTAATTTTTTGGCTAATTCACGAAGTTCTGCCAATTCAGTTGTTCCTAAATTTGGATAATGAACCACTAAATGTGGAATACCCGGATTTCCAAGTTCAATGTAATCAATAACTAATTCTGGATTTTCTGAAAATTCACAATCAAATTCAACGGTTGTCGGTTCATTCAATTGAACTTTATACAAACGTTCATCCAAACGCCAAGCTTTGACATCGCCTGCAATGGTTTCAATGGTCATCTCTGCTTGTGCCAGACCTTTTTCATAAGCATATCGAGCAATACAACGTGCGCCATTCCCACACATTTCAGCTTCAGTGCCATCCGCATTGTAAAAACGCATGCGGAAATCGCCCCTATTTTCAGGAAAATCAACCGCCATCACCGCATCAGAACCTACAGAAATTCGATGTTGACAGACTCTTTTAGCTAACTCTGATAATTGTTCGCCAGAAAGATTTAATTCCATGTTGTTGATGACAATAAAATCATTTCCGGTACCTTGCATTTTATAAAATGGAATATTCATAAAGGTTCCTCTTTTCTTTACTTATTTAATTCTTGAATCAAATCGACATAGCAAGCAATCCCCTTGAGTAAATTTTTCTCATCAAACTGCATTTTGCCGCTGTGTAATGGATGAATATACCCTTTTTCTTCATTTCTAGTTCCTACAAAGAAAAATAGCCCTGGTACAACTTGTTGGTACATAGAAAAATCTTCTGCCAGCATATATGGAGGTGTTTCTTGATACGAATCCTTGGCTACTGTTTCAAGTGCAGTTACCATTGCTATGTCATTTTCTACTACCCGATACATATGATTAAACATCACTTCTGCCTCGCAATCATATCCATGAGCAATTTCTTTAGCCAGCGTCTCGATTCGTTCTGTCATTCGCTGATAAACTGCATCATCAAACGCTCGCATCGTGCCTTCTAAATGAACCTTTCCAGCAATAATATTCATTGCTTCGCCGCCGCTAATTTTTCCAAAAGTCAAAACGGCACTTTCCATCGGACTAATATTACGAGAAATAATACTATGCAAGCCTTGTATCACCGCCGCTGCTGCTAAAATAGCATCTGCGCCTTGTTGGGGTTGCGCTCCATGTGCGCTGCGACCTTTAATTGTAATCGCAACTTCACCATTGCGAGCCATCATCGCTCCTGGACGACACGCAATCACTCCTTCTGAAAAGTCAGGAAAGACGTGTAATCCTACAATTTGATCAATCTGATAGGTTTCAATTAAACCTGCGTCAATCATCAACTGAGCGCCTCCTGGACCCTCTTCTGCTGGTTGGAAGATTAAAATAAGCGTTCCTCGACGTTTTTCTGGATGTTCACTTAAATATTTCGCAAAGCCTAACATGGTCGCCATATGGCCATCATGACCACATGCATGCATTTTCCCAGGCGTTTTTGAAACAAAGTCGACACCTGTTTCTTCTGTGACTGGTAACGCATCGATATCTGTTCGAAAAGCAATGGTTTTACCGGGGATATCGCTACGTAAAACAGCGACTGTTCCTGTATGAATCATTGGATAAACTTCTGTAATGCCAAAAGAAGCTAATTTTTCACGTAGGTAATGGGCTGTTTGAATCTCTTCTAAGCCTAACTCAGGAATTTGATGCAATTCTCTGCGAAATTTCGTAACATCAGGTAATAAATCTTGAATTTCTTTGGTTATTTTCATAAAAAATCGCTTCTTTCATTAAAATAAGTGGTTTTTTTCATTATTTTTCAGTAAAAAAATCATAACAATTGATATGTGTTTATCATATAGTATATAATTCCAATATTCTACTCATAAATTTCCAAATCTACAAATTTTGTTTATGACTAGACCAATAATTAGACCTATTTATAAAATGAATCCGTCATTCTTTTTATAAGTATGCCTAATTAACTAAGAAGGAGGCGCAAAAAAACTTATGTCAGAATTACAATTTTCAGATCCTTATCAGTTAGCAAAATACATCAAAGATGCGACAAAACAAACGCCAGTTAAAGCTTACATCGATGGTGATTTAACAAATGTTTCAAGCGATACAGTCAAAATTTTTGGCAATATTGTAATTGGCGATGCGACAGACATCGAAACGTTCTTAAACGAAAATAAAGCTGTCATTAACGACTATTATTTAGAAAATGATCGTCGCAATTCTGCCGTACCAATGTTAGATATCACTAAGGTGGATGCACGTATTGAACCTGGTGCATTTATCCGCGATCAAGCGATTATTAACAAAAATGCGGTTGTAATGATGGGCGCTGTCATCAATATTGGGGCAGTTGTTGGAGAAGAAACCATGATTGATATGGGCGCAATTTTAGGTGCCCGTGCAACTGTTGGAAAACGTGCACACATCGGAGCAGGTGCTGTCTTAGCTGGCGTTTTAGAACCACCTTCAGCAAGCCCAGTCATTGTTGAAGACAATGTGTTGATTGGTGCCAATGCAGTTGTTTTAGAAGGTGTTAGAATTGGTGAAGGTGCGGTTGTTGCAGCCGGTTCAGTGGTCACAGAAGATGTTCCAGCTAATGCTGTAGTTGCCGGTTCACCAGCTAAAATCATCAAAATGAAAGATGATAAGACCTTAGCAAAAACAGAATTTTTAGACGATTTGCGCGGTTAACAATCATCAAAAACCATGGAGAACAGAAACATTCTCCATGGTTTTTTTAGTTTATGTTTATCTCTTTGACTCGATCAAGCATTTTGAACAATTAAATCAAATGTTTCTGGTGGACGTAAAAAGGTAAAATAATACTCTTCTACTGAATCCCAAAGTTGGTGCCATTCTAAATCATCGGTACCCTCTCGTTGATTATGTCTCTTATAACGCAAATCAGGTACCACATCAACAAGAATTTTCAACTGTCCCACTTCAAATAAATTCAAAAGCGAACTATAAATACCATCAAGTATAATAACTTGAGTAGGATTTACTTCTACGATTTCCGAAGACAACCCATCCCTATTTTCAAAAGAAAATGGATGATAATAGACCGTTTCTCCATTAATAAGTGGATATAAAACTTCTTTTTGTAAACGCGACCAATCAATACAACGACAGCACCTCTTTTCTAAGGAAGCTGTTTCCCATTCAGCATTAGAAATTGTTGCATCAAAAAAGTCATCGCAGTGAATAATTGTTGCATCCACTTGAGAAGCAACTTCTATTGCCAAGGTCGTTTTACCTGCACCGCTTCCTCCATCTAACGAAACCACTACTATTTTCTGATTGCTCAAACATTGACGAATTGCTTCTACAATGGCATCACTTGCTCTAAATGAGGAATTTAAAGGATTATTTTTTTTCAAGTGTATTCCTCCTTTTATTTACTTTATCATATTTCTTAAAGAAACACTAAACGCTTATAAAAACTTATAAATAATTATAAACGCTTGTAAATAATTTTATAACCTGTTACATTACTACTAAAGGAGGGAAAACATGTATCAAGAACAGCGACTTTCAAAAATATTAAGTTTATTAGATGAACACAAAGAACTTTCTAGTAAAGAGATGATGCATTATTTTAACGTCTCAAGAGATACCATTCGTAGGGATTTTACTATTTTAAGCGAAAGAAATTTAGTGAGAAGAACTCATGGAGGTATTATTCCTATTGAAAAAGATAATCAAATCCCCTCCTTTAACGATCGGATCAGTGAACTAACACAAGAAAAAAAAGCCATTGCTCAAAAAGCAACGACTTTTATCCAAGAAAATAACATCTATTTCTTTGATGTGTCTACAATTATTTTGAATGTAGCTCAATTAATTGATTCGCAAATAACCATTTATACACATTCATTAGACAATGCAATTGTATTAAGTCAACCTAAGAACCACACTGTTCATCTATTAGGAGGAAAATTTTATCCAAAAAATCGTTTTTATTATTCTCTAAATGAATCAGAACTTCTTCAAAAGACTAACTTTGACGTAGCTTTTTTTGGGGCAGCTGGCTTGAAAAATGGTGAAGTTAGTTTTGAAGATAGTGAAGATGCTTATTTGAAACAATTAGTAATGACACGTGCAAAAACAAAAATTTTATTAGCTGAACAAAAAAAATTTCAACAATCGTCCAATTATGCAATTGGCACAGTTAACGATTTCGATTATTTAATTACTGATGAAAAACCACAAAAACATCTTCAACAATTATTTTCAAAAGAAATAACAATAATTTATTAAAGGACGTGTGAACATGAACTCCCCAACAATTGAGTTAATTTTAAGTGATATTGATGGAACTATATTGGATGAACAACATCGCATTGACCAGAAATTACCGCAAACAATCCAACAGTTAAAAAAACAAGAGATTCCTTTTATTTTAGCCTCCGCTCGTTCTCCTCGAGGAATATTTCCCTTGGCAGAAGAACTGCAATTAGGTGATACCCCTATTGCTTGTTACAATGGTGCGCTTATTTTAGAAGGAAACGCCACTAACTATCAAACAATTACTGAACACGCATTACAATCAAATGATGTCGTCCTCATTCTAGATGTGATTAAAAGGAATTTCCCTCAAGTTTCCATTAGTTTATATTCCGGGATAGAATGGTTTGTTGATCGTACAGATAAGTGGACAGACATTGAAGCTGCTATCACCAAAGATTCACCAACTGTTCAGGATTTACAATTGTTTTTATTAGAAAATAATCAACCTATTCATAAGCTCTTACTAATCGAAGAATCTGCAATTATTCAAGAATTGCATAAATTTTTACAAAAACTGCCACTTAATGATACTTCATTCTATCTCTCAAAAGACAACTACTTGGAAGTCACTTCAAAAGAAGTCTCTAAAGAAAAAGCTTTGATTGACATTGCAAATTATTATCAAATTCCTCTAGCAAAAACAATGACATTAGGGGATAATTTCAATGATATTCCAATGTTAGAACTAGCTGGCTTAGGAATAGTAATGCAAAATGCACCACAAGAAGTTAAAAATAGTGCTGATATAGAAACTTTAAGTAATAATGATTATGGTGTTTCGTATGCTATTCATAAATACGTGTTGGCAAAAAAATGAACAGCAAAGATACACATAAATCAAAATAAATATATCCGAACGAATGAAAACAAGTACTTTTTCAATCGTTCGGATATTTTGTATCCTATTTATATTAGAATTTTTTATTTTTGTAATTCAACTAACATTGCTTGATAGCCTAATTCCTTGGCATAATCTTCAGCCGTTTTTCCATAGTTATCACGAAGCGTTTTATCAGCACCATAAACTAAAAGTTCTTTGACAATGTCTTGATAAATTTTTGAACCATCACGTAAAGCAACTGCTTCAATTAATGCTGTATAACCATAATTGTTTTGATGATCAATATTTACCGCCCCATCCTCTAATAAGAGCTTGACGTTATCTAAATGCCCTTTTTCAGCAGCCGGAATTAAGGCATTCCCTCCAAAACGATTATATATTTGCTGGTTTGGCTGACTATTTTCTAACATAAATGTCAAAATTTCTGTTTTTCCTTGTGCCCCTGCATATAAATAGGCGCTATCTTGAATATGGTCTTGGAGATTGACATCTGCACCTGCTTTAATCAATGCTTTGGCAATTTCTACTTGGTTATTGTGAGTCGCAATCAACAACGGGCTTTCACCTCGATCATTTTGCTCATTGATGGGATAATCCGCACTTGCTAAAATTGTTTTGACTTTTTCGCTGTCATTTGCTTCAACAGCTGTTAGTAAACTTCCTGCTTGATACATTTCAACACTCCTTTTCTCAATTTCTGTCGTTGATTCTGTGACTCTTTCGGTCGACTGAACGGTTGGACTTTCAACAACTGATGAGTCTGTTTCTTCAGTCATTGGTTTCGTTTGATTCATGCAACCGGTTAATACTAGTATACTCGTTAAAAGCAAATTTCGATAAATAGAATGCATGAAACTTCCTCCTTGATTTAAAACGTAAATTCTGGCGTGAAGTTACCTTGATAAGGCTCATGCTCAACAAAAATCTCAATTTCATTTCCAGCCTGATCTTTTCCTAAACGTTTATACGTAAATTTTTTATCATTTAATTCGGTAATTTCTAATACTGCACCATAGTTGTTTTCACCAATAGATACATGCGCTCGTAGCTTATTGTCTGCTAATACATCATAATAACCAAAATCTCCACGTGTTTCTCCTGTTTCTAAATCAAAAAATTCATATTGATTCGTAGTCACGTCAAATTTAGCCAAGCTGATAAATCCTTGGTTTTCATTTGTCACATCATTGCCATCCACGTCTAAAACTTTAGTGCCGTTCCATAATGTTTGACTAAGCAGTTCGTTACCAGGCATTTCAACGATTTCACCTGTTGTAGTTGTTAACGACTTACGTCCATTGGTAAATGTCAATTCCTCAGCAACAGGTACATGTTCTACAAAAACTTCAATATCATTACCTTCTTTGTCTTTCCCAAGGCGTTTATATGTGAAAAGATCCTCTGTTAACTCTGTAATTTCAACAACGGCTTGATAATTTAATGTTTCAGAAATCAGAATACGATGTTGGCCATCATTCGTAATGAAAAATGTTCCTTCATCTTCACGTGATTCTTTTTCTTTAGTAAAAAATTCATAAAAGCCAGTTTCTGCATCGTATTTTGCTAAACCAATAAAGTTTTGATTTTCTTGCGTTAAATCAGTTCCTTCTTTATCATAGACACGTGTTCCTTCCCAATTTGTGGCAGTAAGAAGGGCTGTTAAATTAGCACCTTTAGAAGATTGTTCTTCGAATGTTTCTGACGATTGACTCATACTGGTTGTTTCTGTAGTTGTTTGTTCATTTTGTGCACAACCTACCAGCAAAGTTCCTAAAGTAATCAGTGTCATCGCTACTATTTTTGTTTTCATTTTTTTGTCGCTCCTTTTATTTTAGTAACTCTATCCTAACAAGAAATGATAACGAGCAACTTTCCAAAAAATGAACAAAAAATAAACTATTCTGAATAACTATAACTTTTGCTTCCCTAAATTCCCTACTCAGTGTATGGTTACAGTACCTTAATTAAAAAGCAGGTGAACGGATGACCATCAAAAAACGTTTTTTATTTTCTTATTTAAGCGCAATTTTAATTACTGTAGGTTCTTTACTACTGATTTTTTCTTTCATTTCTTATACTACTTTGGGAGAAGTTCCTTCCATTTCAAAAATCTATCGGATTCTAACGACACAACGTCCTCTGACATCCGAAGAAAAAGAAAGTTATATGAAAATGAATCAGTTACTTCAAAAATCACCACAATTACTCGAAGAACCCTTTAATAATGAGTTACAAACACTCATTCAACAAATTGAACAAAAACAATTAAATGTTGTGATTCGAAAAAATCAAGCATTTACGTATTATTCTTCTCCTCTAGTTGAAAAATCATTGCACGCACATGCGCCTGCATTTGAATTGAACAATTTTGAACCCACAGGAACAATTGATAACAATGGACGTTTCTTCCATTATATCAAAAATGATTTCCAATATTTAGATGGTTCCAAAGGCAGCTTTATTATTTTGAAACGAGAAAGTACCCTCTTTGAATTTTTTATTCGTTGGGGTATCTGGGTTATTTTGATTATTTTCGGCATTGCTATTTTTGCTTTTTGGTTTATTAGTAAACAATTATCCAAAACAACCATTGAGCCCTTAATGACATTAGAAAAAAGTACACGACAACTTATACAAGGCAAAGAAATTTCGCCATTTAATACATTAACGAACCATCAATCGTCCAAAGAAGTCGAACAACTCCAACAAAGCTTTCAGACAATGTGGCTGGATTTGCAAGCGGCACAAACTGAACAGCAAAAAATTGAAGAAAATCGCAAAGAACTTATCGCCAATATTTCACACGATTTAAAAACACCGATGACTTCCATCATTGGATATGTTGAAGGGTTATTAGACGGTGTGGCAAATACGCCTGAAAAACGTGCGCATTATCTACAAACCATTCATGAAAAAAGCTTAACGCTGAATGACTTAATCGATGAACTCTTTTTATATTCCAAATTAGACTTGGAAGCCCTGGCATTTTCTTTTGAAAAAGTAAATATAATTACGTATATGACACACCTTTTAGAGGAGGGGCAACTTGAAGAGGTCATCGTCGTAACGGATTTTCCTAATCATCCTTTGTATGCGATGATTGATAGGACGCAATTTAATCGCGTCATTAGTAATCTCATTCAAAATAGTTTAAAATTTCAACACCCTGAACGACAATTACAACTAACCATGCGTATCCAACAAAGCAATGGGATTCAACTGATTTTTACAGATAACGGTCTAGGGATCACTCAAGAAGATTTACCACACGTGTTTGAACGTTCGTATCGCTCTGATAAAGCTCGAAGTTCTTCTATTAAAGGAAGTGGCTTAGGATTAAGTATTGTGAAACAAATTATTGACGCTCACCAAGGAATCATTGGGATTACTAGTCAACTAAACGAAGAAACCACTATCACGATTCATTTACCGTTTGCAAAGGAGTTTTACCATGAATAAAATTTTGATTATTGAAGACGATGCTAGTATTGCCAATCTACAAAAAGATTATTTAGAAATTAATCAAATGGACGTGACCATTGAAAACGATGGGCAGCTTGGCTTAGAAACTGCCTTAACCAATTCCTTTGACTTAATTATCGTTGACGTTATGTTGCCAAATTTGGATGGCTTCGAAATTTGTAAAAAAATTCGGGCGAATACCCAGATTCCAATCATGATTGTTTCTGCAAAAAAAGAAGACTTTGATAAAGTACGCGGACTAGGCTTAGGCGCAAATGATTATCTCGTTAAACCATTCAGCCCGAATGAATTAGTCGCACGTGTCAAAGCCCATATCAGTCGCTATCAGTCCTTACAACCGCAAACAGCGAATCATTTAATCATTGAAACACCAGATTTACGTATTGATAAAGCAGCTCATAAAGTCTGGGCGCTTGAACAGGAAGTTTTTTTGACTCATAAAGAATTTAATTTGCTCGTTTTTCTAGCAGAACATCCCAATCGCGTATGGCGAAAAGAAGAATTGTTTGAAACACTGTGGGGCTTTGATTCGCTTGATACGGAAATGGCAACAGTTGTTGTACATATCAAACGAATTCGTGAGAAATTGAAGAAAGCTAATCTCGCAAATTCACCTATTGAAACAATTTGGGGTAGCGGTTATCGCTTTAATTTGTAAAAAAATAAACCACCTAAACAGACATCGTTTGGGTGGTTTATTTCACTAATAAATAGCTAACGGACCATATGGACCTTCAATAACATCAATTTTAGTTTCAAAAATATCTGTTAATATTTCCGACTTCATTACTTCTGTTACTGTTCCGTTAGCGGCAATTTGACCATTTTTCATTGCGCAAATTCGATCTGAATATTTCGCTGCAAAGTTTATATCGTGCATAACTGTCAACACCGTTCGCCCTAGCTGATCCACAACTTCTCGTAAATAATTCATCATCTGTACTGAACGAGCAACGTCTAAATTATTGAGAGGTTCATCCAGTAAAACATATTCTGTTTCTTGACATAATACCATCGCAACATACGCCATTTGTCTCTGCCCACCAGAAAGTTCGTCAAGATAACGATTTTCTAGCGCTGTTAAGTTCAAGAAATCAATATATTTAGATATGATTTGTTCATCTGATTTCGTTAGTCTTCCTTTTGAATAAGGAAAACGTCCAAAACTGACTAATTGTCTCACGGTTAATCGCGTGATGAAGTGATTTTCTTGTCGCAAAATAGTCAATATTTTGGCTAAATCTTTCGAATTGGAAGAAGAAATATCCATGTTGGCGATTTGAATTTGTCCCTCATCCATCTTTAAAAGTCGTCCAATCATTAATAATGTCGTGGATTTCCCTGCGCCATTCGGACCTATTAAAGACGTCAAGCAAGATGTAGAAATATCAAGATTTAATGGTCCTATCTTCACTTCTTCTGTATATGTTTTTTTTACATTGTTCATTTTTATCATAATGATCGCTTCCTTAACACTACTATTAAAAAGATAATGCCCCCGAATAATTCAATAATGACTGAAACAACTCCTTGAGCATTGAATATATGGTACATAAAAAAATAAGCACTCGTTATTATCAAAAAGCCAATCGCCATCGCCATTAAAAACAAATGTTTATGATCGTAAGTAGGCGTGACTTGGTAACTTAACGTTGCGACTAAAAATCCAAAAAAAGTAATTGGACCAATTAAAGCCGTTGAAATAGACATTAAAATGGCCACCAGTACCAAAACATAAATCAAATTTAATTGGTAATTCACGCCTAATGAAACAGATACATCTTTTCCAAGAGATAATAAGTTCAATTTTTTTGCTTGTAAAAAAAATAATACAGTAATCAAAATGACTACTGGTATAACAATTGGAAAGTAGCTAGACTCTGCATTGTTCACTGAACCAAATAAACGGGACTGTAATAAATCAAATTCAGAAGGAGCTAAAAGACGGCGCATAAAACTTGATACAGAGCTCAATCCTACACCAATGATAATCCCTACTAGAAGCATTAATTGTAAATTACCGTATTTCCCTGACAATAACCATCCATACAGTAATAAACTTAATAGCACCATCATAAAAACTTGAAAGATAAAAACACCGATTCCTTTAAAATTAATTAAAGCTGTTGCGCCAAACAAAAAAATGACACTGGTATTAATTGTAGAATAGAGTGCTTCAAATCCTAAAAGCGATGGCGTGATAATCCGATTATTAGTGACAGATTGAAATGTTACTGTCGACAAACTATGACAAACAGCCGCTATCAGCATAGCGATTAGCGCCACGATTCTTCTTTTCACAATAGGAACAAATGACGGTGAATGAATAGGAACAGGATTATTAAAAACCAATAATCCATAGGAAGCAAACAATCCTAAAGCAATAAAAATTAATAGCCATATCCAATATCGTTTTTGTTCTTTTTTTGTACGAAAAACTGAAGATGAGCGATTTTCTAGTGTTTTGTTTTTTTCCATTAACTCAAATCAGCTCCTTAACTTTCGTTGACTAAATAATATAACGATAAATAAAATGGCGCCTACTGTTCCTAAAATTAGTGATACTGGTACTTCAAAAGGCATGATAATTGTTCGAGAGATGATGTCGCAAATAATGATTGTTGCCATTCCTATCAGACAAACCCACGGTAAGTTACTTCTTAAATCATCGCCTCGAAACATCGAGACAATATTAGGTACGATTAAGCCTAAAAATGGCAAATTTCCAATTACAGCAGCCACAATTCCCACTGTAAAAGAAATCAATAATGTTCCTACAAGAATAATCCCATTATAATTCGCGCCCAAATTCGTAGTAATATCTTCACCTAACCCCGCTAAAGTTAATTGATTTGCAAAAAGGTAAATTAAACCAGCCGCTAAGACAATTAACCATAGATATTCATACCTACCAATTTGAACAGCTGCAAAAGAACCGATATACCATGTTTCAATATTTTGTGTCATTTGAAACAATAAACCAATAAAAGTTGAAATAGCAGAGATTACGCCTTTTAACATCATACCAATAATAGGTACGATTAAAGACGAGCGTAGTTTCACGCGTCGTAAAAATAAAAAGAAAACCATTGTTCCTATAAAAGAAAAAATGATTGCTCCAGTCATTCGCAAGACTAAACTAGGAGAAGGAAACAACAAATAAACCAATAACAAGCCTAGACCTGACCACTCAATTGTCCCAGTTGTTGTTGGCTCAACAAAACGATTTTGTGTCAGCAACTGCATAACTAAACCCGAAATCGCCATTGCTGCTCCTGTCAGCATTAATGCAAAAGTTCTTGGTACTCTTGTAATAAAGAACATGTCTAAGCCATCTTCTTGTCCACGAATGTCATAAACTCCTGTAAATAAAGACACTACTGCTAATCCTAGAACTGCAATCAAAGTTAAAATAAAAGATTTTGTCCATAATTTCCTAGGATGATAAAACTGGGGTTGAGAGAAACTCTCAACCCTAGTAAATTTATTTTTTGACACTTTGATACTCTCCTTTACACTACTTCGCTAAAGTAGTTGCAAGATTTTCAAACAATTCTAAATAAGTTTGAATAGATTCATTTGTAT